>JAGVKR010000643.1 GCA_020050375.1 Planctomycetales bacterium | reverse complement strand
CACTTCGACGGCGCGCCAGCGCGACCAGCTCGATCTTCTGGCCGATCTCAATCGTCGGCATCTGGCTGAGAAGCCGGGCGAATCGGAGCTGGCGGCCCGCATCGGAACCTACGAGCTCGCCTTTCGCATGCAGCGCGAAGCCCCTGCGGCGGTCGACCTCGCAGAGGAGAGCGAAGCGACGCACAAGCTCTACGGGCTCGACGATCCGGCCACCGAAAAGTTCGGCCGCCGCTGTCTGATGGCCCGCCGGCTCGTGGAACGGGGCGTGCGGTTCGTGCAGGTGTATTCGGGGGGCGGCCACAACGACCAGAACTGGGACGCCCACGGCGACGTCAACAAGAACCACGAGCTGCACTGTCAGGAAACCGACAAGCCGATCGCGGGCCTGATTCAGGACCTCGCCTCCCGCGGACTGCTCGACGAAACGCTCATCGTCTGGTGCGGCGAATTCGGCAGAACGCCGACGGCACAAGGGGGGACCGGGCGCGACCACAACCCGCGCGGTTTCAGCGCCTGGATGGCCGGCGGCGGGATCAAGGGGGGCCAGACCTACGGGGCGACCGACGATTTCGGTTTCGCCGCTGTCGAAAACAAAGTCCACGTCCACGACTTCCACGCCACGATCCTGCACCAGATGGGGGTCGATCACAAGCTGCTCACGTACTTCCACTCGGGTCGCGACTACCGGCTGACCGACGTCGAGGGAGAAGTCATCACGCCGCTGATTGCCTGAGACGCCTGCATTTGGCCGATCGCACATGCACATGCTGAGACGATGGATCGCTTTGATTGTGCTCCTGGGCCCTGTCCTCGGGAATCGGGCGCTTGCCGAAGAAAAGCCGGCCCCCTCGTATCAGTGGACCAAGGTCACGCTCGCGGCCCCGTTTGCCCCGCGCGACGGAGCCGGGGCGCTGGTTTTCCGCGACCGCATGTGGTTCATCGGTGGCTGGAATCCCGGCGACAAGCGGCACTTCCCCCGCATCTGCAACAACGAAGTCTGGAGCTCGCGCGACGGCGCCACCTGGACGCTGGAGAAACCCAACACGTTTCTCGACTCGAAATTCGATTCTTCGTCTGACTGGGAAGGCCGTCATACCGCCGGCTACGTCGTCTTCAAAGACAAACTGTGGATCGTCGGCGGCGACGTGAATCAGGGGCACTATCACTTCGATGTCTGGAGCTCGGACGACGGCCGAAAATGGCGACAGGTCAACGCCGGGCGTCCTGTTCCCTGGGGGCCGCGGGTGCTGCACTACACCCTGGCGTTCGGCGACCACATCTGGGTCATCGGCGGGCAGACGATTCCTCAAATCGCCCGCGGTGAAGAAAAATTCTATCGCGACGTCTGGCGCACCGCCGACGGGCTGACGTGGGAGCAGGTGACGCCCAAGGAGCCCTTCTGGCCGCAGCGGGGAATGATCGGCGGCTCCGTCGTGCTGCACGGTCGAATGTGGATCCTGGGAGGGGGCACGTACGACACCACGCTGCGCCCCGAGCGCTTGTATTACAACGACGTCTGGAGCTCGGCCGACGGCGTCGAGTGGAAGCAGCACGTCGAGCACGCCCCCTGGGCTCCGCGCCAATACCACGACGTCGCCGCCTTCGACGGCCGGATGTGGGTCTTCGAAGGATACTTCAAGGGGAATCGCAACGACGCCTGGCACTCGGCCGATGGCGTCCATTGGTCGGAGGTGCCCCAGACTCCCTGGGCGCCCCGGCATGCCGCGAGCGTGTTCGTCCACGACGGCGCCCTATGGATGGTCGCCGGCAACAACATGCAAAGCGACGTCTGGAAGCTGACGCGGGTCGGGAAGTGACTGGGAATTTCAGAATAGGCCCAAAAGGGTAACTCTTTCGAGCGACGACACTGGCCAGCGATCGGATCGTGCTCGGCGGTCCTGTGGTGACTCTGCAGACGGCGCCTGGATGGCGGGCCAATGATCATACGTGAACGCGTGTGCGGATCGCAAAGTCGACCGCTGAAGAGCGTCCGGTTGTTGCGGGAAGTCGCTATGGACATGCACGTTCCGTGAATGATACCCTCGCGCCGCATTTCTTCGATCCGCCAGCTCTGGTGGGCCAGGTCCGATGGGTCAAACCAACGCGCAACCGACATGGAAAGCTGTCGGGCTCTTCGTATTAGCGCACCTTGCGTGCGCCGAGGCAGGTCATGCGCTGTCGTTCCATACCGCCCACGACGCGTTCGCGACATTTTGGCCTCCCAGCGGGCTCTATCTCGCAGCGCTGTTGCTGCTTCACGGTCGAGTGGACCCACGAATTCTGCTCGGAGCGCTCGCGAGCAATCTGCTTTCCGACGTCGTGCTGCACGGCCAGAGTGTGCCGGTCAGCCTCGGGTATTGGTCGGCCAATACGCTCGAAGCGGTCTGTGCCGCCCGGTTCCTGCTCTGGTGGTCAAACGGCCCGGTGCAGATGTCTCGGTTGGCCGATGTGCTGCGCCTGATCGCTACGGGAATTCTGGCCAGCGCTCTCATCGGGGCGCCGATCGGTGCGGCGACAGTGTACGCGTTTCGCGGGGGATCGATCGTTGCCGATTGGGCGACCTGGTGGAGTGCCGACGCCGTGGGCATTCTCATCGTCACCCCGATGGTGCTGGGCTGGACGGCGCGCAGAGCTCGGTCAGTGCGAAGCATCGCGCCGGCCCGCATCGCCGAATTCCTGCTCCTGCTTGCGGGGCAGACGGCCGCATTGACCTACGTCGCTACCGCCAAAATCGATGCCGGGATCCCCAAACGCTATATCGTGCTCCCTTTTTTGATTTGGGCCGTCCTGCGCTTCGGCCCGCGGGGCGTCACGATCGGATTGTCGCTGCTGGTCTGCCAGATGGCCGCGTTCACTGTCAACGGTTTCGGCGCGATTGCTCAATCCGGCGCTTCCGTTCACAGGCAACTCTTCGATCTGCAGCTTCTGTCATGCGTGATCGTTGTCTCATTTCTGATCGTGTCGGCCGTCATCGCCGAGAGGGTGGGAACCAGCCACGATCTCAAGCGGAAGCAATCGCTGTTGCAGGCCATTCATCGGGCTCAGACGGAATTCATCGGCGAGGCGCCGCTCAACGTAATCCTTCGCTCGTTGCTCAAAGACCTGATGAACCTGACCGAAAGCAGTTTCGGATTCATCGCCGAAGTCCTTCCCGCCGATGATGGCCCTGCGCGTTCCGAGACGCACATCATCACCAGCCTGTCCTGGGACGACGGCCTGCAGAAACTTTCTGAACATGCCGATCCGTTGATGCTGGCTTCTTGCAGTCTCCGATCGCTCGTCGAATCGGTGCTGGCGATCGGTCGCCCCGTCGTGAAGTGCGATCCCCCCGCGGACGAGCCCGTTGACGGTCTGGTCGCAGGCCCGCCGCAGTTGAAGTCGTGGCTTGGATTGCCGTTCCATTACGGCGGACGGCTGATCGGGGTCGTGGGGATTGCGAACCGGCAGGAGGGTTATCCCGAGGAGCTCGCCGACTTTCTGAGACCGCTGCTGGCGACGTGCGGTCACCTGGTGGAAGTGCATCGCCAGAATTCAGCCCGGCGCCGCATGGAAGAAGAATTGCGAACGAGCCAGAAACGGCTCGAAACGGCGCAATCCCGCGCCAGGCTCGGCGACTGGGAGTACGACAGCCGCACGCGGTTGTCGTACTGGTCGCCGGAGGTTTATCGCCTGTCGTATCGCGATCCGGCACGGGGGCTTCCTGACCTGGACGAAGGAATCGAAGGGATCCACCCCGATGACCGCGCGAGCATGCTGCGCACGATGGACGAAGTCGTGAAGAACGGGGGAGTCCGCAGTCAGGATTACCGAACCAACCCGCTCAACGGTCCGATGCGTTACATGTCGACGACCATCGAGCGAATCGAGCTCCGCGAGGACGGCTCTTTTATCACGGCGGGAATCGTTCAGGATGTGACCGAACGGCGCGAAGCGATCAACGCCATCCAGCGCAGCGAGCGGGAATTGGCCGATTTCTTCGAGCACGCCAACATGGGCCTGCAATGGGTTGGGATCGACGGGCGCGTCCTTCGTGCCAATCCCGCGATGCTCGAGATGCTCGGTTACGCTCGCGACGAATACGTCGGCGAGCACATCGCTCGCTTTCACGTCGACGTCCACGAGGCGTACGAGTTTCTCGAACGTATCGAACGTGGAGAGGAACTGGAGAACTTCGAAGCCCACCTGAGATGCAAAGACGGCACAGGCCGCGATGTTTTGATCTCGTCGAGCGTCTTCCGCGAAGACGGCCGCATCCGCCACGCCCGCTGTTTTCTCCGCGACGTGAGCGAGCTGCGTCGTCTCGAGCAGCAGTTCTACCAGGCGCAGAAGATGGATGCGATCGGTCGGCTGGCCGGCGGCGTGGCGCATGATTTCAACAATCTTCTCACCGTCATGAACGGTTATGCGCATCTGTTGCACGACGGGCTGCCGGCGGGCGATCCGCGTCGGGCGCTCGTCGACGAGATTTCCAACGCTGGCGAACGGGCTGCCGCATTGACTCGCCAGTTGCTGACCTTCAGTCGCCAGCAGGTCGTGCGAATGCGCGTGTTCGATCTCAACGACGAGGTCCGCGGGATGGAGGCCCTGCTCGCACGGCTGATCGGTGGAAACATCGCGCTGTCGTCCGATCTCGACGCCGCGCCATTGCGCGTTCGCGCCGACCGGGCACAGCTCGACCAGGTGCTCCTCAATCTGGTGGTCAACGCCCGCGATGCGAT
>JAGVKR010000049.1 GCA_020050375.1 Planctomycetales bacterium | reverse complement strand
TTGTTCCCGCCATGAGACACCTCCCTTCCATGGATCACGGCGGGTCGTCTTCTATCAGAATTGTCCATTTGCGGAAATAAAACTTTTACGGTTTCTAAGCTTCAAGTGCCGCTGAAAACCGGCCACGTCGGGCTCTTGATCCTGTTTCAAGGCCGCGATGATTCGTTCGACGGCGATCGGTTTCTCGCTCAGCAGGACTTCCGTCGTCGACTGGTCGTTCTGCTTCGACTCGAAGGCGACGCCATATTCGAGCTTAAAGACCGTGTTGTTGATCGTCAGCTTCGAACCGGTCTGCTTTTGCTCGGCGACCGTCACCGGTCGACCGGAGACGGCTTTCCGAGCGGGAGCCGATTTCTTCGGCTCGTCTGTCCCGGTATCGGCGTTTGCTTTTGATGCCGTTTTTGGATCGGCATTCTTTTTCTTTGTTCGAGCGGTGGCCTTCTTCGGGGACTTTTTCGAGGAAGGCACGCTGTCCCACGAGAGCCCCTTCGTCGTCAGCGTCGCTTCGCTCCCCTCGTCTTTGCCGTGAATGAAGATTGTGACCTGAGCCTCTCCCTGCGACAGTTTGAGGATCGCCGAGCTCTCCGAAATGAGACCGCTCGATGCCTTCAACCAGCCTTTCTCTTCCCACTTGTCGTTGAAGAACTCCGCCAGCGTTTTCACATCGGAGGGAGTCTTCACTTCGATCATCTTCGACGTTTTGTGGTATTCGAGATCGGTCACGTCGTCGGGGAACGGAAGATCGGCTACCTTCACCGCTCCGGTGGCGGGCGCGGCCTTCCCTTTCTTCTTCGGCTTGGCCGGCTCGCCGGCCTCTTCCAGCGCCTTTTTGACCAAGTCCTGCACCTCGTCCGGCGCATCGCTCAGATCGGGCAGGTCGACGCCGTCGGGAAGGTTCGGCACACCGGGGATATCCTTGAGGCTCGGCTTCTTCGATCCCTTCGCGGCGGTTTTCGGAGCCTCGTCCCCCGCTGCCGACTTCCCTTTTCCTTTGGATGGCTCAAGGACGACTCCACTCCCCGAGATCGTAATCTCGGCATCGGTGATCTTCGTGTCGAAGTAGCTGAAGGAGAGGGCGGAGTCTCCCTTCTTGAAGTGCATGTGACCGGTATTGGGGCCTGCCTCGGTCCCTACCTCTTCGTTCCACCCGTCTTTGCGGAAATGGTCGCGGAAACCAGCAAACGCTCCCACCCCGCTGCCGGTTTTCAGCGTGAGCTCGATCAGATTCTCACGGGGATGTTCGATTTTTTTGGCTTCAGCCGGCAGCGGCACGGGCACCTTGACCTTCCTGTTCTGCTTCGCCAGTTCCTGCCGCGCCCGCTCCGCGGCTTCATCGAGCTGCCGCTCCATTTCGGCGACCTCTGCGGCGGTGCGATGCTGCACCAGCACCCGCACGATACCGGTGAATCGATTCAGATCGAGCGAGATCATTTCCTTTTCGAGATTGCGAAAGATCAGAAACTGTTGCCCCTTCTTTTCGTCAGCAACCGGGCGTTTTGTCGTTGCCTTCCATCCCTGCTTTTCCAGCTCCGTCCGGTAGAACGTGATGACCTCGGTTCCATCCTCTCCCGGCCAGTCGAACCGCACTGTTTTGTCATCGTCGCTGTAACTTGGATCAGGAGCGGTAGGAGGCATCGGCAGATCGGCGGAGAGTTGCTCGGAGCTGTACTGGATCACCGACTTCCCTCCCAAGGCCGGCGCCGACGAGACCCACGCCATCAGCCGGACCGCGTTCCGTTTGAAATACATCATGGGAGACTTCGGATCGCTGCTCGCCGTGCCGTATGGAGTCCACCCCTGGTCCACGAGCAGCTTGCGACATGCTTCGGCGGTCTCCGGGACCTTGGCTTCGGTGATATACGAGGCCCCGGATGGAGCCAGGTAGGACGGCTTGACCCCCATCGGCACCGGCAGTTTTGCCATGTCGATGTTGCCATAGTTACCGATCATGACCTGGGCCCAGCCCTTTTTCTTCGGGTCGCTGCTCTGTTCCGAGATCGAGACGTGCACCGCGAACCCTTCTTTCGTGAACATCGCCGAAGCGTAGGTCGCCTCGACTTGCGTGCTCGGCAACTCCTTCCATCCCCGCTCCTGGAACTGCCGTTGCTGAAATTCGAAGGCCATTTTCACGTCGGCTGGCGCTTCGTAACTGAGCGCCGCCAGGCGCCGCGCCCCCTGCACTTTTCCCGCTTCCATCACAGGAAACGTGCGCAGGTCGAGGACTTTCGCCGCTTGTTCGGCGGTCGCCGGCTCGCGCGGTTTCTCTGCGGCGGCCGCCGATTCCGCAGCCTTCGCTTTCTTCGGCGCGGCTTTTCCCTGCGCCACGTCGATTCCGAATCGAGGCGCTCCATCGTCGCCAATGGCAGGCGAGCCAGCCGGGCACACCAGGACGAGCCCCAACACCGCTGCGGACGAAACCCAATCCAGTCCCCGCAATGCGTCGCGCATCTGCAAGTACATCATCGCCAGTCCCTTTCGATGCCCAAATGAATTGAGATCGACACGCATGCCCGCCCCCAACGGCCGTGATTCTCCCGCGACAACTCCGCGCCGTCAACGTGTCCAATGTCGCGGACATCTGCAGATGACGCCGGCATTTCGACGACACTCGTTGACCGATAGGCCGGGACACGGACGACGTGCGACAAAGTTCGAATTTTTAGCCTTAGTGTCGAGACTGTTTCGGTAGAGATCGAGAAATTCTCCGCACAATGCTTGCTTTCTGCGCGAATCACTGCTATTGAGACTCAATATCATAACGGCGATTTCGTAATGTTCAGTCAGCCAGCGATTCCAGCCAGCCATCCCGTCGCCGCACGGTCGTCCGCACTGTTTGCGGTTCGATGCTTACGAAATCGTAGTTCCTGAGGAGACGCTCGGATGGTTTGTTGCCACGCTCCCCGTTCTGTTCCCCGCCCTGCCCTTCTCCCCCATTGCCGTCGCTCCCCTTCCCGTCGCGCGCTCGCCCGCATGGGCTTCACACTAATTGAGCTCCTGGTGGTCATTGCCATCATTGGAATCCTGGTCGCTCTCTTGCTGCCTGCCGTGCAACAGGCTCGCGAAGCCGCGCGCCGAACACAGTGCAAGAACAACCTGAAGCAGATCGGGCTCGCATTGCACAATTACCACGACGGCTTCGGGGCATTTCCACCGTCGTTCTGCGCCGGCGCCGGGGACGGTGGCGAGTGGTCGTTGCCGGCGCGGATTCTTCCTTATGTCGATCAGGGGAGCATCTACAACCGCGTCAACTTTTCACTCGACTACAACCAGTCGTCGGCTGAGTTTCCGAACGGCGTCAAAGCCATGCGGGTTTCCCTGCTGATCTGCCCCACCGATCCGAACGATCGGCAGCGCATGACGTCCGCCGGTGTCCCCGAACACTATCCGCTCTGCTACACGGCGAACCTGGGAACGTGGTTCATCTTCGATCCCGTGAGCGGAAAATTCGGCGATGGCGCCTTCGGCCCGAACAGTCGCACGAGCGTCCGAGACTTCACTGACGGAACGAGCAATACGCTCTGCTTCGCCGAAGTGAAAGCTTACACCCCCTACGCCCGCAATGCGACGTCCCCGTTGGGACCGAACCTGCCTCCGCCGGCCACTGTCGCCGACGCGTGCAACTACGTCAGCGGCGCGAGCCAGTTCCAGGCCGATTCCGGCCATACCGAATGGGCTGACGGCCGGGCTCATCATGTCGGCTTTACCACCACTTTCACGCCGAACACGAAGGTCCTTTGCACCAACGGCGCCAACGGCGTACAGGACGTCGACTACAATTCGCAGCGAGAAGACAATCCGGAAGGAACGACAAACCGGACTTATGCCGTCGTCACCAGCCGTTCCTGGCATTCCGGAGTCGTCAACACGCTGCTGATGGACGGCTCTGTCCGAAGTGTCTCGCAAAACGTCGACCTGGCCGTCTGGCGCGCAGCCGGCACCCGTAACGGCGGCGAAGTTCCCGGAGAGTTCTGATCCCGTCTCCCGGTCCCGGCGTGCGCAGGGCACGGAATCTCCAAACCGTGCCCGACACGCCGCAGGATTTCGCGCCGGATCGTGCTGCCGCTGGTGACGTCAGCCGGATTGGCATGCGGGGGACAGAATCGGAAGCAGCGGCGTTCGCACGCCCCTCGTCTCACACGAGCGGACAGTCCCCGCTCACAATGGGAGCATCCGCACAGCCCCGACTCATTTTTGCAGACGTTCGGTCCATTCCTTCTGCGAGCCTTCGATCCGCAATGCGCCGCCGACCGGCTTGCCGTCG
>JAGVKR010000697.1 GCA_020050375.1 Planctomycetales bacterium | reverse complement strand
GGGCTGTTTGCCCGAGTCCGCGTGCCGATCGGCCGTCCGCATACGGCATTGCTGGTGAACGAGCGGGCGATCGGCACCGATCAGGGGCAGAAATTCGTCTACGTCGTCAATGAGCAGAAGGAAGTGGTCTTCACGCCGGTCAAACTGGGGGCGAAACATGACGGCTTGCGTGTTGTCGAAAAGGGAGTCAAAGTCGACGATACGATCATCATTGACGGCTTGCAGCGAGTCCGGCCCGGGTCGATCGTGAATCCCAAACCGGGCGACATGCTCAGCCGGCCTGGAGAAGCGGTCGCGACCGATGCGGCGGCGATCGATGGCGACAAATCGTCGTCGGCAACCGAGCCTGAATAAGCCTGGAGACGGCTGATGATCGCCAAGTTCTTCATCGATCGCCCCGTGCTGGGGGTCGTGATTTCCATCGTGATCGCGCTGGCGGGCCTTGCAGCGCAGCAGGCCTTGCCGGTCGCCCAGTATCCCGAGATCACGCCGCCGACCGTGCAGGTCTCGTGCTCGTATCCCGGCGCGAACGCCACGGTCGTTCGCGACACGGTTGCGGCGCCGATCGAGCAGCAGGTGAACGGCGTCGAAAACATGCTGTACATGTCGTCGCAGTGCACGAACGATGGCGGGTACAACCTGACGGTCACGTTCGAATTGGGAACCAATCTGGATATGGCCCAGGTTCTGGTGCAGAACCGCGTCAATCTGGCGACGCCCACGCTGCCCGATTCGGTGAAGGCCATCGGCGTGAGCACGAAGAAAAAGTCTCCCAGCATTTTGCTCGCGGTCAATCTCTCTTCAGAGGTCGACCCGCTCACAAACGAGCCGATGTTCGACCAGTTGTACCTGAGCAATTACGCGACGATCAATATCCGCGACGAGCTCGCGCGTGTGAAAGGGGTGGGTGACGTCTCGTATCTCGGGCAGCAGGACTACAGCATGCGGGCGTGGCTCGATCCCGAGAAAATGGCCGGGAACAGCATCACGGCAACCGATGTCGTCAACGTGCTCAAAGAACAGAACGTCCAGGTGGCGGCCGGCCAGCTTGGTCAGCAGCCGGTGCCGGCCGGGCAGGACTTTCAATACACGCTCAGCACTCTGGGCCGGCTGATCGAGGCCGAGCAATTCGAGCAGATCATCGTCAAGACGGGCACTTCCGGGCAGGTGCTGCGTTTGCGCGACATCGCGCGGCTCGAACTGGGGGCGAAGAATCAGGACACCCGCTGCACGCTCGACGGCCGGCCATCGGTCGGCCTGGCCATCTTTCAACTGCCCGGCTCGAACGCGCTGGCCACCGCCGACAACATTCGCGCCAAGATGAAAGAGCTGGAAACCAAGTTTCCCAAGGGGATCAAACAGGCCATCGTCTACGACACGACTCCGTTCATCAAGGAATCGATCACCGAAGTGTTTCACACGCTGCGCGACGCCGTCATCCTCGTCGCGATCGTCGTGCTGCTGTTTCTGCAGGACTGGAAGGCGATGATCCTGCCCATGATCGACGTGCCTGTCTCGCTGATCGGCACGTTCGCCGTCATGCTGCTGATGGGTTTTACGCTCAATAACCTGACCCTGTTTGGCCTGGTGCTGGCGATCGGGATTGTGGTCGACGATGCGATCGTGGTCCTTGAAAACGTCGAACGCAAGCTCGCGCTGGGGCTTCCGGCGCGCGAAGCGACGATCGCCGCCATGGGGGAAATCACCGGGGCGATTTTCGCGATCACGCTCGTGCTCTGCTCGGTGTTTCTGCCCACCGCCCTGATTTCCGGCATCAGCGGACAGTTCTATCGCCAGTTCGCCCTGACAATTTCGGCGTCGATGATCATCTCGGCGACCAACGCGCTGACGATGACTCCCTCACGGGCGGTGATGATCTTTCAAAACTACAAGCATGGCGCCGAGCACGACACGCGCGAGGCGCTTCCCTGGTGGGGCTATGCGGGGTTATTGGGCTGGCTGGGGGCCACGCTGATCGAGCGTTATTTGCTGCCGGCTGCGGCTCCCGGCCAACCCGCCTGGCAGGGCTGGGCGATCTGGCTCGTGGCGCTGGTTCCGGGCGCAATGATTGGGTTTGGCATCACACGGACAGCCAACAAGCTCATGGCGCGCTTCTTCAGTTGGTTCAATCGCGGCTTCGATTTTGTGACCGGTCTTTATGGCCGAACCGTCGGCGGGGCGCTGCGGTTTTCGGTCATCGTCCTAGTCGTCTATGGCGGGCTGCTTGGGCTGACGTACCTGGGTTTCACGCGCATTCCGGCCGGGTTCATTCCGACGCAGGATAAGGGCTATCTGGTCGTCGACATGCAATTGCCGGACTCGGCATCGCTCGAGCGTTCCATCGCCGCCATGAAGCATATCGAACAACTGGCTCTCAAGACTCCAGGGGTCGAGCATACGCTGGGAGTGCCGGGGCAGTCGTTCGTCCTCAACGCAGTCGGTTCGAATCTGGGGTCGATGTTCGTCATTCTCAAGGAGTTCGATCAGCGCCGCGACCACGCGCTTCACGCCGATGAGATTGCCCGCAACCTGCAGCGGCAGGTGTACCAGGAAGTCATCGAGGCTCAGGTCGGGGTGTTCGGCGCACCCGCTGTCGAAGGACTGGGGAACGCCGGCGGTTTCAAGCTGATGATCGAGGCCCCGGGAGACATTCCGCTCGACGTGCTGCAGGGGCAAACCGAGAACCTGGCGGAAAAAGCGAGGCAGCTTCCGGGGATCGCCGGAATGTTCAGCAGCTTTCGGGCGAATACGCCGCAGATGTATGTCGACGTCGATCGCACCAAGTGCAAGACGATGGGCGTGGCGCTCAACGACGTTTACAACACCCTGCAGGTGTACCTGGGAGGCTATTACGTCAACGACTTCAACCGCGACGGTCGCACCTGGCAGGTCAACCTGCAGGCCGACGCCCGGTTTCGACTGAAGGCGGAAGACATCGCGCAGCTCAAAGTCCGCAACGTGGTGGGAGACATGGTGCCCTTGGGGACTCTCGTGACGGTTTCCGATATCGGCGGGCCGGCGATGATCACACGCTACAACACCTATTCCGCCGCAGCCCTCAACGGAGCGTCGCTGCCCGGCGTCAGTTCGGGGACGGTGGTTTCAATGATCGAAAGACTGGCGAACGAGGAGCTCAAGGGGAGAATCCAGTACGATTGGACCGAATTGACCTTTCTCCAAAAGGCCGAGGGCGACACGGCGATCTGGGCCTTTGCGGGGGCCGTGGTTCTGGTGTTCCTCGTGCTGGCTGCCCTCTATGAAAGTTATTCGATGCCACTCGCGGTGATTCTGGTTGTGCCGATGTGCATCCTCAGTGCGCTCGCTGGTGTGGCCATCATCAAGTCGGATATCAACATT
>JAGVKR010000286.1 GCA_020050375.1 Planctomycetales bacterium | reverse complement strand
TCTTCCGATCTGTTTCATCGGTTCGTGCATCGATATCACCGGACGAAAGAAGGTCGAAGAGGAGCTCCGCGAGCAGCGAGAATGGCTGAAAGTCACGCTGTCGAGCATCGGTGACGCCGTAATCGTGACCGACATCGAGGGGCGGGTGCGATTTCTGAATCCGGTGGCCCAGTCTCTGACCGGTTGGACGCAGGCCCAGGCGGAAGGCCAACCCCTCGATTCGGTCTTCAACATCGTGGAGGAAACAACCCACGCCCCGGTCGAAAGCCCGGTCGCACAGGCCCTGCGCGAAGGCCGGATCATCGGGATGACGAATCATACGCTCCTGATCGCCCGCGACGGCGCCGAACGAACGATCGACGACAGTGCCGCCCCGATTCAGGACGAATCCGGAAGAATCGCCGGAGTGGTTCTCGTCTTTCGCGATGTGACTGAGCAGCGCAAGTCCGAAGCGACGCGCCGCCGGCTCGCGGCGATCGTCGAATCGTCCGACGACGCGATCATTGGCACGGCGCTCGATGGAACGATCGTCAGTTGGAATCACGGGGCCGAGCGCTTGTACGGATATGCCGCAGCCGAAGTCATCGGCAAGTCGATTGAATTCCTGACCCCGCCCGACCGCCCCGGGGAGATTTCCGCCGTCCTGGCAAGAGTCCGACAAGGAGAGGAGATCGAGCACTATGTGGCCGACCGACGCCGAAGCGACGGGTCGATCGTGAACGTCTCCGTCAATGTGTCGGCCATTCGCGACGATCAGGGGCGCATTGTCGGGACGTCGGCGATCGTCCGCGACGTAACGCAGATGATGCGCACCGAGCAATCCACGCGATTTCTCGCCGATGCCAGCGCGACGCTCGCCCGGCTCGTCGACTACGAAAGCACGCTGCAAAAAGTGGCGCACATGGCCGTCCCCTTCTTCGCCGACTGGTGCATGATCGATATGCTGCAGCCCGACGGGTCGCTCCGCCGGCTCTCGGCCGCCCATGTCGATCCGGCTCGAGTCCAGCTCGCCGAGGAAATGCATCGGCGCTTTCCTCCCGACCCGGAGGCGCCGCGCGGCGTTTGGAACATCCTCGGCACCGGTGAATCGGAGATCAATACCGACATTCCTGCCTCGGGCGCGTTGGAAAGAATCCCTCATCCTGAACTGCGCCGGATTCTTGAGACACAGGGACTCACGTCCTATATGGGAGTGCCGTTGACGGCGCGTGGAAAGGTGCTCGGCGTATTGACGTTCATCACCGCCGAATCGGGGCGACGCTACGACGCGCACGATCTGGCGGTGGCCGAAGACCTGGCCCATCGCGCGGCAGTCGCCATTGAGAACGCCCAGCTTTATCAGGCCCGTCAGGAATCCGACCGCCGCAAGGATGAATTCCTGGCGATGCTGGCCCACGAGCTCCGTAACCCGCTGGCGCCGATTCGAAATGCCTTGCAGATTCTCAAGATGCCGGGAGTCGACGATGCCATGGCGGGCGAAGCCCGCGAGATGGCCGAGCGACAGGTGCATCATTTGACGCGCCTTGTGGACGACCTGCTCGACGTGTCGCGGATCATGCGCGGCAAAATCGAGTTGCGTCGCGAACGGGTCGAATTGGCGACGATCATCGCCCGGGCCGTCGAAACGGCCCGCCCTGTGATCGACGCCGAACGGCACAAGCTTGTCATCTCGGTTCCCGAATCGCCCGTCTGGCTCTCGGCCGACCTCGTCCGTTTGGCGCAAGTCGTCGCCAATTTGCTGACCAACGCTGCAAAGTATACGAAATCTGGAGGAAACATCTGGCTTTCCGCCAAACGCGAAAGCGGCGAAGTGACGATCGCCGTTCGAGATAGCGGGATCGGCATCGCACCGGAGCTTTTGCCGCAGATCTTCGAAATGTTCATGCAGGTGGCGCCTGCCGACAGCCGCTCGCAGGGGGGGCTTGGGATCGGCCTCACCCTCGTGCGAAATCTCGTCGAGATGCATGGCGGGAGGGTGGAAGCCCGAAGCGACGGCCTCGATCACGGCAGCGAATTCATCGTGCGGATTCCTGCGCTTGCCGAGGAATCCGCCCAACCGACGACTGTCGATCAAGGGACCGACCTTCAACCGGCTGGCCCCTCGATGAAAAAGCACGTCCTCGTCGTCGACGATAATGCCGACGCTGCCAGCAGCCTCGCCATGCTCCTGCGACTGCTGGGACATCAGGTGAAAGTCACCAACTCCGGCCCCGAGGCACTCCAGGCCGTTGCCGCCGAACCCCCGGACCTCGTGCTCCTCGACATCGGCATGCCCGGTATGGATGGCTACGAGGTCGCCCGTCGGTTGCGGGCTTTGCCGGGAACCGATCGGACGCTGCTCGTCGCTCTCACCGGCTGGGGGCAGATTCAGGATCGGCAGCGATCGAAAGCAGCCGGTTTCGATCATCACCTCACCAAGCCGGTCGAGCCGGCCCAATTGCAGGCGATTCTGACTCACCGCCCGATGTCCGAAGCGTGACGCGCGTCCATCAGCGATCTCGATGGTTTTCCGCCAGCCGGTTTGGCCGCTTTCGAGTCAGTTCGCGATCAGCGATCGAGCCACTCTTTTTTGTGCTCAGCGCGCGGCAGGTGATCATCGCCCCCTCGTCAGATGTTCTAACGTCTGAATCATTTCCAACTTAGCGATGACGAGCCACGTGCGGGCGGCAAGCAAGCCTGTGCCATTCCTCGCCCGGAACCATCCTGCCGATTCCGGCGCAGGCTTTGCATTACCGGAATCGCCAGAGACACACCTGTCCAAGCCACTCCAAGAAGTGCTCGACCTTATCGAAGGAACCCAACATGGAACTGAACCGTGACGGCAAGGCGGGATGGATTCTTTTGTGGCTGTTGGGAGTCCCCATTCCCATTTTGCTGATTTTCTTCCTGATTCGCGGTTGCACTTAACGCGGAATCCGAACCGGTCATGGATTTGGACGACCAATGACAGCCGGTCAGCTCCGCGTCTTGATTGTTTGAAACATCTCATCGCACTGCCGCGAACCCGAGGAGCGTACTATGATCGCGCACTACAATCCGTCAACCGGTCCCGTTAATCCGATCTCGCGCTGGGAAGATGATGGGGGACCGGCTCCCGCCACGTCGAGGTCGCCGTACCGCGCTCCTCGCGCCGTGAATGTCGGGGATGCGGAACGAACGATCTCTGCCCTCGCTGGAGGTTGCTTGGTTTTTTACGGTCTTTCTCGCCATTCGCTCTCGGGGTTGCTGACGGCCATCGTCGGTGGAGGGTTGGTGTATCGCGGAATGACCGGTCACTGCGGTTTGTACGACGCGCTGGGGGTCTCGACAGAGGAAGATGGACACGATCGCGCAGCTTGCGACAACAACACGCTTCCGGGGCAATCGTGCAGCGCGACTCTCGCGAGCGGCCCCGTGGAATATCGCTCCAGCGCGACTCCGCCCATGCACGCCACGGCCGACGATCTGTCGGAGATTTCCAAGTCGGGACCGGCGCTTTCCGAGGTTGCGATTTCGACGGATTCGATTCCAACGGGCGCGGCAAACGCTCCGGCGCCAGGAGAGGCCGCCTCTCCGCACATGACGGACAATTCTCCGTCATCGCACCCGTCGGAGCGACACCCGGAAGTCAATTCCGGTGCGGAGCCTCAGGGCCGAACGTGACGCGGCTGCCGGTTTTGGCAGAGCGGGGCCTGTATCTCAAAGCGATCAAAAGCGAATGCTGCCCGCAGGGGAGGGGCGCGAGCAAGGCACGGCCCGTTGGACGGATCCGTGCCTTCGTTCGGTTTCTGAATGCCTGAATTGCCCTATGCCAGGTTGTTTTGCGCATCAGTGAGAGTGGTCGAAGCCAGTGGCGCGGTCGACTGGTCATATCCACCGAACTGCCGCACGATCACTGCCGCGTCGTCATCACGTTCGTCCGTGCTGACCGTCACGATTGTTCGTCCGGCCTGCAGTTCTTTCTCGTAGAAGGCCGCGTCCTGCTCCGAGAGTCCCCATCCGATCAGCGCCCCGGTGAGGCCCGCAATCGCCACCCCACCGGCAGTGGCGGCAAACAGCGACGCCAGCGTTCCGGCAGCCAGTGCCGGCCCGATTCCCGGAATCGCCAGAGCCAGCACACCCAGTCCGATCGCGCCGCCGATCCCCAGTCCGGCAACGCCGCCGGCGATCGCCCCTTCCTCGGTTCGAGATTCGCTGATGTCGGCCCCTTGCGCTTTCGCCTGCAGGCTGTCGCTCCCTTCGACGAGTGTGAGCACTCCCAAATCGGTCGGCGGGAACCCGGCGACCCGCAGAGCATCGAGCGCTTTTTCAGCATTCCGCCGGTCGAGAAAGACGGCGGCGATCGTGGGTCGGATGGCAGTTGTCATGGCAGGTCTCCTTACTCTGCGACATGCCTCCCGGCCGATTCGCAGTCATCGGCTCGATCCGAACCGCGCTCATGTCAGATCGGGCCGGTCGGCCGGGGGGGGATCGCTGCTGTCAGTGGACGACGGTCACGATCGGGGAGAGGAGCATCCGTCGACCGCTACCGGTGCAACAGGCACGACCCAAAGAAAATAGCCCCAAGTCGCTTGATTCTCGCTGGATACGCATGTACAGTATCAGCCGCGGTGAGGTGAGGTGTGATTCGCGATGCGGTTTTCGCGGATCGGTTTTTCCAAAAGACAACGCAAAAGAAAGGGCCCCTCATGAAACGCTGGCAAACGTGGTGCGGAGTGTTGATGTTTGTGGCGGCGGCAATCGTCGGTTCCAACGGACGGAGCGACGACAAGGATAAGAACTCGGATCAACCGGCAGCCAAAGCCACAAAAGAGGCGACTGCCAAGACGCCCGCCAAGGGAACGACCAAAGGAGTCAAAGAGGCCAAGCGTCGGCTTCCGCGCTACTACGGCAAGCTGGGGCTGAGCGACTCCCAACGAGAGAAAATTTACGGAATTCAGGATAAGTACGAGACCGACATCGACAAGCTGGAAAAGCAACTCTCTGACCTGAAAACGAAGCAGGATGCCGATTGCCGCAAGGTCCTGAACGCCGACCAGAAGAAGCAACTGACGGAGATCGTCGACACGGCAAAGGCCAAAGCGACGAAAGAGGACGAGATGGAGGAGTGAGGCAGGGGTCAGAAGATAGGGGGCGGGGGTCAGGGAACAGCTAAGGTCGTTGGCCCCCGACCCCCGACCCCCGAACCCTTTGACCACGTCACTCAGGCGTGTGAAAGTTTGTAGTGTGGACTTCAGTCCACACGAGATGTTGTATCGTCTCGGCTAAAGCCAACACAGGTTGTCTGCGACCGTCTATTCAGTCGAAACTTTCACACGCTCTCACTTGTCCCGCGTCAGTTCGTAGTCGTGCTTTGGCGGAACACGAAGCGTGGCGATTCTAGCTTCCAGTTCGGAAACCAGCGGGTCGAACATCGGCACTTCCTTCGCGTTCTGTCCCTGCTCGTGCTTGCGAAAGCCGAACAGGTAGGTCTCGTTCTGCGGTCGCCAGCGATAGAAGTACAAACGGTTTTTGGCCATGATCGTTTTTCGCAGTTGTTCGACCTGATCGAGATCGGGGCTGCCGCGCAGGGTGACTCCCTTCCCCCACGCCTCGGCGCTGGCCGTCGTCACCGTCTGCCCGTCGACGCGCAGTGTGTATTTGCCCGGGGAGAGATCTTTCACGGCCAGCAAACAACTGCGATCGGCAGCCGGCGGCGCGACCGGCTCGGGAAGACGTTTCTCCGTCAGCGAGAACTTCAATCGACCTGGACCGAACTGGAAGCCTTCGAGGCGGGCCTCCCGCGCGTCGCCTGTGGCGGTGACAACCTGCTCTCCGGGATGGATCGTGAGCGTCCAGGGTTCGTCGATGATCCCCAATCCCCGTTCGAGTGCGCGGGCCATCCGCCAGTAGCCGTAGGGGCTCAGGTGGATGCCGTTCTCCGTCAAGCGCGGCGGTTTCCGGTCGGAGGTCCCCTCGGGTTTCGTCAGGTCATGGAACAGATCGACGAACTGATGGCCGCGCTCTGCTGCGATGCGGCTGACGGCTTGCGTGTATTGCTCGAGCGACTCGTTGTGGATCGCCGGGTCGGGGAGTGGCCGCCCCAGGTCTTCGTGTCGAATCGGGGCGAGCAGAACGATCTCGGCCTGAGTGGCTTCGAGCATGTCGAGCAGCGTGTGATACCCTTTTTCGAAACGCTCCAGGCCCGTGGGGCCGTCGAAAGAGGAATTGCCACCGTAGGCCACGAAAATCACGGTGGGCTTAAGCGTGTGAACCTGTTGCCGGAGTTGTTCAAACCCTTCGACGGCCGTGCCGAACCCGGCGCGCGCGTCGCCGTAAACCGTGTCGCCGCTCCATCCCAGATTGCGATAGAGGACGTGTCGGCCGGGGTAACGGGCGGTGAGGAAGGTCTCGATGTAGTCGGAGTTCTGCGCGCGCTCGATCAGCGTGTCTCCGACGAAGACTACCCGATCGCCGTCGAGGAACTGGAACGCGCCCGCCGGGCGGACGGGGATGACGAATTCCGGCGGAACGTCGGCCTGTGCCGTGTTGGTCTCCGACGGAGCCGCCGTGACGATTCTTCCCGTCAACAGCAGCATTCCGAGCAGCCCGCAAACGATTCCGATTCGTGGCACCAGGCAGCACTCCTCTCGCATCGACACGAAAACTCGCTTTCAAATCAACCGACGACGAGTTTAACAGATCCGGCGGGTAGCGGGCTAGAAGCAGAGACGTAGGCGCAGCCAACCGAGGCGGCATACCATTCTTCATTTCGCGAGGTACAATCCAAATATGATTGAATGGCGATCTTTCCGTTGGGACTTGGTGTACGGGATCGCCTTGGCCGTGCTCCTGGCGGTTGCGATCGCTGCCGCATGGGTTCAAAGGGAGGGAAGAATTCGTGACGAGCCGTCGCTCGCGACTCCTGCCACGACTCCTGCAGCATGTCCCGTCAAAGAATGCGACTGACGAACGACGGCCGATAAGTCTCATCCCCAGGCCCTCAGCGCCGCCTCTGAGCTGGCGGGCGGGCTTCGCATCTCAGTCCATTCGGCGTCGCTTCCCGACCGGTTTCCATCGAGCACATATGCCCACCCGCCGCGCATTTTGGCCTTGGATCATCGTCGGCATTTCGTTCGCGGGCGTCATCGTGCCGCACGGTCGTGGCGACGATCGGCAGAATCTCCAGGATCTGCGCGACGCCCACGTGAAGGGCCTCCCGTTCTATGCCAATTGGAACGTCAGCAACTTTTCCATCGAATGGCAACTGGCCCGTCTCCAGGAAGGGCACCGCATTATTCCGTCGATCCGGTTCCCGCAGTACGACTATCCCGACAAGCGCGGGGCAAGTCTCAAGCAGACATACGACCTCTATTTAGGGCCGCACAACTCGGCACTCGACGAGATCGGAGCCATGAACGTTCCGATCTGTCTGCGAGTCAACAATGTGGCACAGGGCTTCGGATCCCCGCGATACCGGACTCCCAAGCCCTGGACAAAGGTTCCGGACAACTCGCCACTCATCTGGCGGCAACTTGCCGACGGCAGCCTCGACGACACGCCGGGCGCCGACTACCTTGCGCCGGTCGCCAACTGGACCAACGAAGGTCGATTGATCGGAGAATCGGTTTATCTGCGCGAGTTGCAACGGCGGATTCCAACTCCCCCGTATTGGATTCATACGGAGAATCATGAGGGGTCTTACAGTCCGAGCCCCAGCCGGGAGAAACTCTCCGAATTCAAGGGGCGCGGGAAATCGGTCGAAAAAACTCCCGACGGAGCGCCCATCGCTCCGCCCAAACAATGGCTGCCGCTGGAAAAGATCGGCGCGGTGTCGCTGCGAATGCGGTCGCGAGTCGAGCAGCTTGGGATCGAATCGGACCCTTTTCTCGAATCGATCCATTACGCCAATTTGAAGCGCGATCAATATCGCGCCTACTACGACGCCATGAATGCCGCGCAGCCCGAAGGGTGGCGTGATCGAATGCTCACGTCGGCGTACAGCAGCGGCATCGAAGTCGGCTGGCAGTCCCCGAAATACGTCACTGACGAGATCGGCGCGGCGCCGGATCATCGCTTCGTGGACGGCGCCGGGCCCTCCTTCTATTTGGGCCGCTACATGCCGGCCGACTTGACCGACCGAAATATCTCCAAAACTCTCGACCTCCAGCGCCCGGCATGGGAGTGGATCGAACAGCGGAATCCAAAGGCGTTTCGCACCGTGTTTCTCTGGCTCAACGGCAAAGGAGCCCTGACGGGCGCAAAGGCCGAAAAACACAGCGTCGTGTCGCCCGACTTGTGGGAAGCGGTCTGCGCCTGGATCGCGTGGACGGCGCGCGAGCCTGGTCGGGCGCTCCTGCTTCACCATTGGCTGCCGAGCAAGACCAAGCCCAGTCAGCCGTTTTTTTCTGCGGCACAACAGGCTGAACTGACCGAACTGGGTCGCAGCGATCTCGCAGTCGCGACGCAGGACGACTATGCCGTCGCGGCCATGCGATGCCTGAATCCGATCCTCGACAACGCGACGATTCGCGAATTCTGGGAAAAGGGAAAGGCGCTGCCTGTGACGTATCCCCCAGGGCCCGCAAAGGTCTGGCTGGCGGTTGCGACGCTCGGTGGACGCACTTTGCTCTACGCCTGGACGCCGATTCAAGCGGTCGGCGAAACGAAAATCGCCGTTCCCGATCTCGGAGACTGCACGATCGACTTCGGCGGCAATCACTCCGGCTACTGGGTCATCGAGAAAGGCAGGCCGAACGCGCCTGCACCGGTCATCAGGAAGCTTAAGTTCAAGTGAAGCTGTCGCGCCCCAAACGGTTTTGCGTCACGAACTCGACACGGCGATTCTGTCAAGATGCGCCATGGAGTTGTGGCGACTTGCGGGCGCCTGCTCTGGTGAAGAAGGGCCATAATGCCGTCGTTGAAGCGGAAGTTTCCCCTCAGTTCGACGGACAAGGAGACGGTTCGCCCGATAATATCCAGTGGTCGACCGGTGATCCGGTTGGCAGCCGCGAGGACATTCTGACTTCTTGAGCATGACGGAAAAATGTCCGCGCGGCCAATTGGCCGCGCGGACAGCGCCCGTGGTTCCGGTTGTCAACGCCTCACCGTCCCGATTCGGCAGCGAAAACCATTCTCTACGGAACCCGCCAGCCGGGTTCGCGCTGCACCGGCGGCCCGATCCGTCCGCTCGTCGTCGGCCGCGATTCCATTCTGTCGATCTCCGGCACGTTCGTTGCGGTGTTTGACAGGCAGGAAAAGCGGGCGGCAGGACCTGAGGTTCAAACAGCTATGGATTGCGACAATAACGTGCGGCAGCAACGGATTTACGACATTTCGATGCTTCTGCTTTTATCTGCTGTCACCTGCATCGCATTCGCGCTGCGGTGATGAATTGAGCAGCAGGTAACCCTTTTTCTCGGGCAGTGGGGGACTCCTTCGAGTTTTTCCATGGGAATGTCCCTCGGCTTAGACCCCCGGAGGACGGACCCCCGTGGATGAGTTTTCCCTCTCCACGGGGGTTTCTTCCCCAGGGGTTTGGGCGATCTCCACGGCCTGCTTTGCATGAGGATTCATGACAATGGTTGGTGAAGACAAAGGCATCGAACAAAGACGCTGGTTGCTCGGCGAGGAACGGTGGAACAAGATGTCGCCGCCGCAGCAGGCGCGGCTGGCTCGGATGCTGGGCCTCAACGGCATGGAGGATCTGTTCGACTACCTGGGGAACACGACCGACGAGCAATTCGCGACAATGCTGGTCCGGCTCGACTCCCGCCACTGAGGTCGCAACGCGTCCTCGCCTTTTCCGTGGATTCTGCCGCCCCCCGACGGGCAATCCTCGGACATGTGCTTTTTTCCACGCTGCGCTCCGCATCTTCGCGCAGGACTCCAGCGTTGACAGCCCGCCGGCGTGATCTCCCGTGCCGCGCCTGAGTCTCGCTGAATGACACAGCCCCTTCGTGCGGCACAGGCGCTCGTTCGCTGAGCGGACCGTGTTGGCAGTGGGTGTCATTCGGTGGTTCCTGTCGTTCGGGGTCGGTAGACTGTGAAGAACCATCGCGCTTGTCCCGAATTGAAACTCAACTGCGATATTACAACTCGAAATCGTGAAATCAGACTCCTGGACCAAAGTGGCTGCCCCGGTTGGGTACGACGGAGACGGTTACAATTGGGGCAACTACATCGCCGTCTCGACTTCGGCCGGAATATATCGTCTCCAGTGGCATCTCCTTCGACGTCAGCTCAACGGCCGATTTGAGCCCGTTCCCGGTTGTCGCCCCCTCACGCAAACCTTTGCGATCCGGCCTTTCGATCAAAATGACGTTCAGAAGGCGCTCGATTGGGCGGAGAATCAAATCGCGAAATATCGCTCTCAGCGAACCGTGGATGAATCAGGCCCGTATCGGTTTTGAGAACCCGCCCGACCCGCACGTTGACAGGCCGGGCAGGGGTGAGCCGTCACGCCAAATTGAGAAAATGCCCCCGTCGGTCTGGGGATCGAGCGACGGTTTCCTAAGTCAAAAAATGGCTCCCTCAGAGATGGCACAAAAACGCGGCAAACGACAAATAGCCCGATGTGATCGCGGTCATCACTGCCTATAACACAGCACATAGCACCAGCCTCACAACGGATATCGATCTCTTCAAGAAAACCGATGACGACTCGGCATTTGTTTTCAATCCGGTCAACGGGTTTCACTTTTTTTCTGATGCAGCCGGGACAATATCGACACTGATATTCCAAACTCCCGCAGGTTGCTCCTGCGGGAGTTTTTTTGTCGTTGTGCTACGATCATCACGAATCTGCGCACGGCGAGAAGATCTCGATCAGCGACAGTGGACTGACCACGGAAGACACCGAAGACACGGAAGGAATACAAAAAAATGACGAGTGCGATCTGCTCGCTCGTCCGCCCTCTTTTTCCGTGTGTTCCGCGTCTTCCGTGGTCCTGAGTGGTGTCTCGGTTGCGGCTGAGCAATGCTTGGCTGCGCTGGGATGCTTTGGGGTACGCTCGGCTTTTCCCACGACGTCGCGCGCCAATTGCTGGTCCCTGCTGTTCGTCGTCGGTAAACTGCCGGTATGGACAAACGCAAGAAATCATCGCCGTGGCCGTGGATCGTCGCCGGCGGGCTGATGTTGCCGGTGCTGTACGTCCTGAGTCTTGGGCCGGTCGTTTGGTTGTTCAATTTTTTCGATCCTGTCCCAGAAACGGTGCGTCATGCGCTGGAGCTTTTCTACACGCCGTTGTTCTTGCTCACCGAAGCTTCCGGCTTCGCAAGGTGGTTGCTGGAGTTGTGCATGTCGTTCTGGCAGTGAAATCGAGTTGTCGCGTGTCTGATTTGGTTGTACGCTTGGCTCCCGCGATTGGCGGCGTCGCCTGCACGTCGCTCGGTTCCCGATGTGGTTCCAAGCCAGATCCTGCTGCCGCCGGGTGTCGTCAGACATCGCGTCTTGTCAAAAAATGTGCCCCCGTAGCTCAGTGGATAGAGCGACGGTTTCCTAAACCGTAGGTCGCAGGTTCGATTCCTGCCGGGGGTATCTTTTGAACTGACTGGAACTGTCACACGCTGCATTCCGCGGACATTTTGAGGTTTTGAATTCGGGCTGGCAGCCCCCGGCGGCTCGTGGCGTGCAAGGGCAGCACCGCCTTTTGCACCGCCTGTCACAGCAGCGTCGAAGTGTACATCGGTGACTTGGAGGTAGTGCTTCCGCGCGACCGATTCGCTGTTGCCGATCCAAGCGCAGACGACGTGTGCGGGGAACGTCTCGCACAGTTCCGTCTCCCGCGTGCTGCGAAGATTCTGGAACGGCTTGCCCCACGGTTTCAGACCGGCTCGGGCAATGATCCGGTGAAGTTCCGTGCGCAGGTTCGCGCGACGGTGGCGAGTGATGACGTGGATCGTCCCCGGCTCGGCTGCCTCGAATTCGGCCGCGAGGTATTCCTGCAACTCCGGGAACATCGGGACCATCCGTGTCTCGTGGCCTTCAAGGTGCTCCAGCTTCGGCACGCGGACGTTGATCCGGCCTCGCTCCCAATCAACGTCATCCCATGTTAGGGCTAGTGCTTCGTCACAGCTTGATTTTCGGGTAGATGGATTTGAGCTTGCAGCGGGCGTCGTCAATCTTCATTTGCCAGTCGACGCCGCGTTGAGTG
>JAGVKR010000623.1 GCA_020050375.1 Planctomycetales bacterium | reverse complement strand
TCCGAGGCGCCCCGTCCAACCCGGCGCCCGAACACCAGCCCTTCCAGCAGGCTGTTGGACGCCAGGCGATTCGCTCCGTGCAGGCCGCTCGACGTCACCTCGCCAGCGGCCCACAGGCCGGGAACCGTCGTTCGCCCTTCGGAATCGACCGTCGCCCCGCCGATCATGTAATGTGCGCCGGGACGAACGGGGATCAGGTCGCGGGCGATGTCGAGCCCGAATTCGGCGCACACCTTCCCGATGTGCGGGAACCGCTCGCGGACCAGCTTCGGGCTGAGGTGCGACAGATCGAGATAGACGCACGAGTGCCTGGTTTTTTCCATTTGCAGCGCGATCGCATGGCTGACTTCGTCGCGCGGCGCGAGCTCGAGCTGCGGCGAGTAGTCGGCCATGAACCGATACCCGGTCGAGTCGCGAAGGTAGGCCCCTTCCCCGCGCACGGCTTCCGAGATCAGGTGCCGCGAGCTGCCGGCGATGTAGAGGACCGTCGGGTGGAACTGCATGAACTCCATGTCGCGCAGCTCGGCTCCGGCGCGAAAGGCAACCGCGTGCCCGTCGGCGGTCGCGATCGTGGGGTTCGTCGTCTCGCGGAAAATCTGCCCGGCGCCCCCCGTCGCCAGAATCGTCTGCTTGGCCCAGATGATCGTCTTGCCGTGCTCCCGGTTCCAGACCAGGGCCCCGCGGCAGGAGCCTTCGAACGTGAGCAGATCGACGATGAAGGTCTTTTCCCAATATTCGGCATGCGGGAGGCTGCGGGCGCGGGCGATCAGGGCCCGCATCACTTCTTTGCCGGTGGCGTCGCCGAGGGCGTGAGCGACCCGGCGATGACTGTGCCCTCCTTCCTGCGTCAGGGCCAGCTCGCCGTTTTCGGTGTCAAACACCGCGCCCCACTCGATCAGCTCGCCAATCCGCTCGGGCGCTTCCTGCACGACCATGTCGACGATCGCCTGGTCGCAGAGCCCCTTGCCGGCGGCCATCGTGTCGGCCGCGTGGTTGGCAAACGCGTCGACCGGGTCGAGCACGCCGGCGATTCCCCCCTGCGCATAGGCACTGTTCGATTGCGCCAGCGCGTCTTTGCTGACGACGATCATCGAAAGCGTTGTCGGAACTTCGAGGGCCGCGCGCAAGCCGGCGATCCCGCTCCCGACGATCAGCACGTCGGTGAAAACATGCGCGATCCGCTTGGGATGAAACCGCACGAGGTAGCGATGCGCGGGGGTGATGCGGAGGGAGGGCATGCGGATTGAAGATAGAGGATCGAGGATCGTGGATAGAAGATAGAGGATCGCGAGATCGACAAGCGGCTCGTCGGCATCAACACGTTTCCTTCTCCCCTCTCCCTCGACGGGAGAGGGGTTGGGGGTGAGAGTGATTTCCGCGTCCGTTGACGTTCGCCCCCTCATCCCGACTCGACTGAGCTCGTCGCAGGCCGGCCCGTCTCCCGCAAGGGGAGAAGGGAGAACAGCTTTTGGTTTTTGCAGCGTTGCGCGATTTGTACGCACCTATGTGCAGCAGCCGGCGGGTCCGCTTCAAATCACGTATCGCTAACGATTCCTCAAGCCCCGAGCCTCAAGTCTCAAGCCTCGGACGTCCGTCCGCCGCTTCAAATCGTCATCGTCGTGAACCCGCCGTCGACGACCAGGTTGGCCCCCGTCAGAAAACTTCCGGCTCGCGGAGACGCCATCAGCAGGATCGCGCCGGCCAATTCTTCGGGCGAGCCGAACCGCGCGACCGGCGTGTGGCTCATCACCTTCGCGATCCGGTCCGGCGTCAGCACTTTGCGATTTTGCTCGGCGGGAAAGAACCCCGGTGAGAGGGCATTGACCCGCACGCCGAGTGCCGACCACTCGCGCGAGAGATTTTGCGTCAGATTGACGACCGCCGCCTTTGTGAGTGAATACGTGAAGACCCGCGAGAGGGGGACGACGGCGCTCACCGAAGCGATGTTGATGATCGAACCGGCGACTTTTCGATCGAGCATCAGCTTGCCGAAAATCTGGCAGGCGATCTCGACGCTCCGCAGGTTGACGTCGAGAATTCGTGTCCATTCTTCGTCGGTGATCTCGAGAAACGGCGTGGGGGAGTTGATCCCGGCGCCGTTGATCAGAATATCGACGTGTCGGCCCTGGGAGACGATGTGATCGCGAAGGGCCGTCAGCTCATCGCGGCTGGTCGAGTCGGCAGCGAAGAATTCCGCCTTGCCACCCAGTTTGCCGATCTGGGCGACGCGCTCGAGACCATGCTCGCGATTGCGGCCGACGACAATCGTGTGGGCGCCGGCCTGCGCCAGCGCCTCGCAAAAAGCGCCCCCCAGCGTCCCCGTCCCGCCAATCACGACGGCCGTCAGGCCATCGAGCCCGAACAAACGCTGGAGGTAAGAGGCGGAAGGGGTGTCAGGCATGGGAGCAGTGTCTGGAGGGAACGTCGAATGACGATAAACAAATGTCTAAGGAAATACAAAACTCAAAATGCAGAAAATCGTGCCGTTGGTGTTATTTGATTTTGTCTTTTTGATTTTCCTTAGACATTTGAATTTCGTCATTCGAACCTGATCAATCGAGCACTCGCTATTCGGTTCGGTGCCGCGTCGCCCGACGTCAGATGAACTCCAAATCGACCGGGTGCGGAATCACGCCGGCTTTGTGGGCGCGGTCGAGCAGGGTCGCGACCGCTTCTCTCCCGCGCTGGCCGAAATCGATCGTCCAGTCGTTGACGTACATCCCGACGAATTTGTCCGTTCGCTGACGGTCGAGATCGCGGCCGTACTGCTCGGCATGCTTCAGCGCCTCGTCGCGATGGTCCAGACCGTACTGGATGCTCTGCTTGAGCAGGCGGGTCACGTCGCGCATCCCTTGGGCGCCCAGATCGCGGCGGATCGCATTCCCACCCAGCGGGAGGGGCAAGCCCGTTTCGTCGTGCCACCAGCAGCCGAGGTCGACGATCAGGTGCAGCCCCTGATTCGCATACGTGAGCTGCCCTTCGTGGATGATCAGTCCCGCGTCGTACTGGCCTGCCTCGACGAGATTCAGAATCTCGTCGAACGGATGGACTTCGTAGGTGAACGAGTCCCCCAGAAGCAGCTTGAGCGTGAGAAAAGCGGTCGTCAAAGTGCCGGGGACGGCGATCCGCTTCCCCTTGAGATCGGCGATCTTCATCGCCTCGCGGGCGACGACCATCGGGCCGTAGTTGTCTCCCATGCTCGCGCCGCATGAGCAGAGGGCGTACTTGTCGGTGACATAGGCATACCCGTGCAGGCTGACGGCGGTGAGCTCCAATTCGCCGTTGAAGGCGCGGCGATTGAGCGTTTCGATGTCCTGCAGGGTGTGCTCGAACACGTACCGGCCGGTCTCGATCTTGTCGTTGGCCAGGGCGTGGAACATGAAAGCGTCGTCCGGGTCGGGACTGTGCCCGACGCGGATGAGTTGTTTGTCGGTCGCTACGGTTGGCATGAGAGGCGTTCTTCCGGAATCGGCAGGCTGCGGCTCGGCAGACGGACGACGACATCGTCCCCCGTCTCCGACCAAAACCGCAGCGCATGGCTCACGTTAACCGTCCGTGAGACCCCCGGCAAGCGCATCACCGCCTTGAAACGCCACTTGCCAGCCGATCGATGGAACAGGCATGAAAGACGAAATCCGAAAATCGAATGTCTAAGGAAAGACAAAAGACGAAAACTCTAAACGACAGCCGGCACCTTTCGAGCTTTGAGTTTCGTTTTTCCTTAGACATTTGATTTTCGGATTTCGACAGTCGGCATTTTCCCCGGCACGTGCTCTCCCGTGACGCAGAGCGATCCGCGTCGATGGCAACCCGGCTGCCGTT
>JAGVKR010000792.1 GCA_020050375.1 Planctomycetales bacterium | reverse complement strand
CGAGATTCTCGATGCCGTTTCCCATCGTGTGGCAACCGAGCGCGAGCAGGAATCTGCCGCTGCCGGACGCGCGCAAGCGGCAGCACAGGTCACCCGGCAGTTGGACACGACCGGAATTCGTGACTTGTTGTTGGGGAATCTGAATCATCCGCGCTGGGCGGAGGTGGCCGAGCGCTGCTTGTCATGCACCAACTGCACGATGGTCTGCCCCACCTGTTTCTGCAGTTCGGTCAGCGAGGTTGCCGATCTCACCGGGACGCACGTCGAACGCGAACGCCAGTGGGATTCGTGCTTCAATCTCGATTTTAGCTCGATGAACGGCGGCGTGGTGCGGAACAACATTCGTTCACGCTACCGGCAATGGTTGACACACAAACTGGCATCATGGATCGACCAGTTCGGCACGTCGGGGTGCGTGGGATGCGGCCGGTGCATCACCTGGTGTCCCGTCGGCATCGACCTCACCGAAGAGGTCGCGGCGATACGGGAGACCGGCACGTGACAATGGCAACGGTGATCAACGCCGCCAATCCGTGGTTGACTCACACGGTGCGGATTGTCGAGATAACGGCTGAGATCCCGTGCGTCTCCACATACCACTTCGAGTTCGCCGACAAACAGCAGGCTGCGCGCTACCGGTTCAAGCCGGGGCAATTCAACATGATCTATTTGCCGGGAGCCGGCGAATCGGCCATCTCACTCAGCGCTCATCCCGGATCGCGGGATCGCTGGTCGCACACGATTCGCGTTGCAGGAAACGTCACACAGTCGTTGGCCCGGCTCGGCACAGGGGAGACATTGGGTTTACGCGGTCCGTATGGCGCTAGCTGGCCGATCGAGCAGTGTCTCGGCCACGACGTCATTCTCGTGGCCGGGGGGATTGGGCTGGCGCCGTTGCGGCCAGTCATCTACCACATCATCGATCATCGGACGGATTACGACCACGTGACGCTGCTCCACGGAGCCCGAACGCCGGAAGGGCTGCTTTATGCGCGCGAATACGACGACTGGCGTGCCAGCGGCATTGACGTGCAGACGACAGTCGATCGGGCATCCGCCGGCTGGAACGGCAATGTGGGGGTGGCGACGCTGCTACTCGACCGCCTGCTGCTCCCCCGGCCGGAGCAGACAACCGGACTTGTCTGCGGCCCCGAAGTGATGATGTATTTCGCGGCGAAGAGCGCCCTCCATCGCGGGATCGCGACCAAGCACTTGTGGCTGTCGAGCGAACGTAACATGCAGTGCGCCGTAGGGCTGTGCGGGCACTGTCAACTGGGGCCGACATTCGTTTGCAAGGATGGGCCGGTGTTCCGTTACGATCGGATCGAGCCGTTTCTCAGCATCGAGGGTTTGTGATGGCCGCGAAGCCGAAACTTGCGGTATTCAAATTCGCCTCCTGCGACGGCTGCCAGCTCTCGCTACTCGACGCCGAAGACGAGTTGCTGGCGCTCGCCGGTGCGGTGGATATCTCCTATTTCCCCGAGGCATCGAGCCATATGGCTCCGGGACCATACGAAGTCGCGCTCGTCGAAGGTTCGATTACCACGCCCCATGACGCGGAGCGGATTCGCGAAGTCCGCCGGCAGTCGAAGTTCCTGATGACGATCGGCGCCTGTGCGACGGCCGGCGGCATCCAGTCGCTTCGAAACTGGGGTGATTCACAGGAATTTCTGAAAGCAGTTTACGCCCGTCCCGAGTACATCCAGACCCTGGCGACGTCGACCGCCATCGCCGATCACGTTCCGGTCGATTTCGAGCTTCGCGGCTGCCCGATCAATCATCACCAGCTCGTCGAAATTCTTACTTCGTTGATCGCGGGGCGACGTCCGCGTACGCCGACGCATTGCGTCTGCCTCGATTGCAAGCGCCGTGGAACTGTTTGCGTCACCGTGGCACAGGGAATTCCGTGCCTCGGCCCGGTGACGCAGTCGGGTTGCGGCGCGCTCTGCCCGGCGTACGATCGCGGCTGCTACGGATGCTATGGCCCGGTCGGTCAGTCCAACGCGGCGAGTCTAGGCGATCATCTGGTCGCCGCCGGCACTCCTCCCCTGCAGCTCGTGCCATTGTTTCGTAGCTTCAACGGATACGCCCCCGAGTTCAAGACCGAGAGTGATCGGCTGGCGGCACAATCCGCAGGTGGAGGCTGAAGCGGCATGCCCGAGCCCCGAACAATTCGTGTTGACGTTCTCACTCGCGTCGAAGGAGAGGGCGCGCTCCACATCCGCTTGCGAGGCGACGCCATCGAGGAAGTTCAGCTCAATATCTACGAGCCGCCGCGTTTGTTCGAGGCGCTGCTCCGCGGACGTCCGCTCGAAGAAGTGCCCGACATCACGGCGCGCATCTGCGGCATTTGCCCCGTCGCGTACCAGATGACGTCCGTTCACGCTCTCGAAGCCGCCCTGGGGGTACAGATCTCTCCAGAGATCCGCCGGCTCAGGCGCCTCCTTTACTGTGGCGAATGGATCGAGAGCCACGCGCTTCACATCCATTTGTTGCACGCGCCCGACTTTCTCGGATACGAAAGCGGCCTGGCGATGGCGGCCGATTTCCCGCAGGAGGTCAATCGCGGGTTGCGGTTGAAGAAGCACGGGAATGAATTGCTGGAAGTTCTCGGGGGAAGGGCCATTCATCCCATCAATGTGGCGGTGGGAGGCTTCTATCGTGCCCCCCGGCGCGAAGAACTGGCGGCGCTCATTCCTGATTTCGAATGGGGCTTGCAGGCTGCTGTCGAGACGACGCGTTGGGTGGCGGGATTGAACTTCCCGAAATTTACGCGCCCTTACGAAATGGTGGCTCTCGTACATCCGGACGAATACCCGTTTAACGAGGGTTCTGTGACTTCGACGGCAGGCACGTCGGTTGCCGTCACGGAATACGAGCGGCATTTCGAAGAAGTTCACGTAGCGCATTCGACGGCGCTCCAGTCGCAGCGAACTTCGGGGGGCGCGTCGTATTTCGTCGGCCCGCTTGCGCGCGTGAACCTCAACCGCGACCGCCTGTCGCCCACAGCGCAACGTGTCGCCGACGAGATCGGCTTTGTGACACCGTGCTTGAATCCGTACCAAAGCATCGTTGCCCGCGCGCTGGAAGTCGTCCACGCCTACGAAGAGGCGCTGACGATCGTGCGGGACTATCGTCCGTTTCAACCGCCGCGCATCTCCTACGAGTATCGAACTGGCGAGGGGCGTGCCGCGACCGAAGCGCCCCGCGGACTGATCTACCATCGATACGCTGTCAACGAGACCGGTCAGGTCGAGCTCGCGAAGATCGTCCCCCCGACGTCGCAGAATCAGAAGCAAATGGAAGACGACCTGCGTTCGTTCCTGCCCGGAATCATGCACGAGACGGACGAACGCATCGCGACGCTCTGCGAACAACTCGTGAGGACTTACGATCCCTGCATCAGTTGTTCGACGCATTTTCTGAAGGTTTATCGGGAGCGACACTGAGATGCCGGTCGACACCCTTTTCGTCGGCATCGGCAGCGATCACGGCGACGACTGTGTTGGATGGCTGGTCGCGGATGAACTGAACAGGCGGGTGGCCGGCCGCGCTTTCGTGCGTCGCGCGAAAGCACCACTTAACTTGCTCGAATGGCTGGAAGGAATGCGGTGTTTGGCGGTTTGCGACGCCTGCGTCGGGTCGGGAGCGATCGTCGATCGCCCCGTCGTCCGCCGTCAGGGACACGGCCCAGCCGCGAAACGGCCGGAAGCGGTCGCCTCGAAGCAACTCGACGCTCAGCTCGAGGAGCTGGACCGGCTCGACGCCCGCTTTCGGTCGATCCTCGATCAGGATCCGCTGGAGTGGGATTTCACGCAACTCGAAAGCGACTATCGTGGCCTGCGGGCCGAAATCGACAGCAGCAACGTGCAGCAGATGATCGACGTTCGGCTCGCGCGCATGGTCAACTACCGAAAGACGCGGGCCGAACACGAAGAATACGCCCGCCTTTCAGAAGAAACGATGCGACGCGACGCCGAGCTGGCGGAAATCCAGCGGCGGCATGAAGCACAGCTCACGGCATTACGGCAGCCGCGATTCGATGGGGCGGGAATCATCGATCGGGCAGCGCTCAACCGTAAGGGAGCACCGCAGTACGTTCTGCTCGCTCCCT
>JAGVKR010000661.1 GCA_020050375.1 Planctomycetales bacterium | reverse complement strand
GCGGCAAGACCGACGACGGTGTGCATGCGATGCTGGTCAATCCTGCCAGCAGCACAGTGGCGAGCAACAGCGTCTGTCGGGAGCTGATCAAGTCCACGTCTCCATCCCGGCCGCACAATCCACAAGTTGCTTACAGATTTCCACTTAGCACGGAAGACCACCCCGTGGCGAGCGTGGACTTTACTTGTCCGTGAAAAACGTGTCAACGGCGTCCTGCTGCCGACGCAATCCCGTCTCCGATCGCCGGTCATTTGACCTGCTACGGGGCGGTTTTCCTCCCTCGAAACATCCGAAAACGCAGTTCGTGAGGCTGTTTCGGGGTGCGTACAGACTCCGCATCTCGCCCGTTTTACATGATCGATACGTTGAACGAACTTTTATCCGTGTTGCAGTTTTTCTCGTCTTCAGCCTCAATTCTTCGCGTCACGCGATTGGTTGCGACCCCTTCGGCAAATCGCTACAAGGTGGGAACCGATCCAAACTTTCCCGCGTTTTAGGATGCACCTGATGACCTCTCCGATTCGAGTGGCCGTGACCGGCGCCGCCGGCCAGATTGGCTACAGCCTGATCTTTCGTATCGCCGCCGGTGAAGTGTTTGGCCGCAATCAACCGGTCGCTCTGAACCTGGTCGAGATCCCCCCGGCCCTCGGGGCGCTCGATGGGATTCATATGGAACTCGACGATTGCGCCTTTCCCACGCTGACCGGCGTCGTCAAGGCCGACAGCGACCACCTCGATCAGGGATTCAAAGACTGCAACTACGTCGTCTGCGTCGGCAGCATTCCCCGCAAGCAGGGTATGGAACGAGCCGACCTGATCCGCATCAATGGGCCGATCTTCACCAGCACCGGACGGGCGATCGAAGCGGCTGCCGCCAGCGATGTGCGCGTGCTCGTTGTCGGCAACCCATGCAATACGAACTGCCTGATCGCCATGAACAACGCGCCGAAAGTCCCGCGCGATCGCTGGTTCGCCATGACCCGCCTCGACGAAAATCGGGCCGTTTCGCAACTGGCGCAAAAGGCCGGACGACCGATTGCGGCCGTCACCAACGCGGCTATCTGGGGAAATCACAGTGCGACACAGTTCCCCGATTTCTATCACGCGAAGATCGACGGCAAACCGGCGACACAGGTCATCACCGATGAAAACTGGTTGAAAACCGAGTTCATCGCGACGGTCCAACAGCGCGGCGCGGCGGTCATCAAGGCCCGGGGCGCTTCGAGCGCCGCATCAGCGGCCAACGCCGTCATCGATAGCCTGCGTAGCATCTCGCACCCGACCGCAGCCGGCACAACCTTCAGCGCCGCGATCTGCAGTGACGGCAGCTACGGCGTCGATGAAGGGCTGATCAGCAGCTTCCCGCTGACGTCCGACGGAACGACCTGGAAGATCGTCCCGGGGATCGAACACAACGCTTTCGCCCGCGAGAAATTGAACGCCACCGTCGCCGAGCTCCGCGACGAACGCAAAACCGTGGAAGACCTGCTTCGCAAGTAGAACCAGCGAGCCGGCGGGTTGATCCCGGCGGTGTGAACGGCGGGGATCAACCCCACCGCTCGCTGGAGCGAAACTGAAACCGCACATCCAGTTCGGCAGCGCATGCCTGATTCACCCCCTGCCCGCGCAACTCCAATCGCCGTGCTCCTGGGGGGGGGAATCGAGAGCACTGCTCTCGTCCGCCGATTTCTGGCGACTGGCGAGACGGTCGTGCCTGTGCATGTGCACTGTGGATTGATCTGGGACGACACCGAGGTGTTGTTTGCCAGGCGCTTTCTGGCGGCAAATGCCGGCGATCGTCTTCTGCCGCTGCGCGAGATCCGTCTGCCGCTTACTGATTTTCTGGGCCGGCACTGGGCCGTGACAGGGGCTGGTGTTCCGCCAGCCGGAGCGGTGGCCGCCGATCTCGAAATCCCCCTGCGGAATCTGACGCTGCTCGGCTTTGCCCTGCATCGGCTCGACGATTTGTCGCCGGTTGTGATGGCCCTCGGAACGACTGCCGACAATGGCTATCGCGATGGCAGCCGCGCCTATTTCGACCGCTGCGAAGAGGTTTTGACTCTCGAAGCCGGCCGGCCCGTGCGAATCGCGACTCCCTTGATCACCCTCAATAAAACGCAGGTCATTCAGCAGTCGGACATCGAGACCCTGCGGCTGAGTTTTTCGTGCGTGAACCCGCACCAGAATCAGCACTGCGGCCAATGCATCAAGTGCGCCCGCCGAAGGACGTCGTTTCTCGCGGCGGGTGTGGGGGATCCGACGGTGTATGCTCGCGTCTGATATCGGCCGGAAATATCCGGTATGGCGGTTCTGATAGAAGAATGCGATTGCCTGCTTGCACGCGACGGAATACGATCATTTCACTAGGCGAATCCTATTGAGCAGATCAGGGCAGGCGCCTAATGACCTACAAAGGCAGAATTCGCGAAGGAGTTGTCGTACTCGAAGAAGGAGTGCGCCTACCGGACGGCACCGCAGTGACCGTCGCATTGGCAGACGATCCACCAACGGAACCGGCAGGTGATGGAATCTATCGGGTGGCTGAACTGGCAGTCCCGACCGGTATCCCGGATTTGGCAATGAACATCGACCATTATCTCTACGGCCACCCAAAGGCAGGCGATGCCGGCCAGTGACTCAGTCTTCGTTGGACCTGGGGATTGATTGATTGCGCCAGTTTCGACGTGATGCGGCAGGAAGCTGTCACACAAGCCTTGACGGCTGATCGGCATTTTCAGCAAATGGGTTTTCGCTGTTTGTTGCCCACGGCATGAACCTCCGATGCCTCCGATTCTCGCCTCCGTCAAACCTGCTGCCCCCTCCCCGCCACTATCACTGGGCCGGGCTGGATTTCATGTTGGACGAAGGCGGCATGCCGGTCCTGATCGAGGCCAATCGATCGTCACACATGCTGGGGGAGTACCTGCAATTTCACGGCGACGATCGACCGTTCGAGCTGGCCGCTGATGTGATGAATCGCGCCGGCGGCATCCCATGCCTGCTCTGGCGCCGCGGCGATCCGTTCCCGGATGCCGACGAGGATGCCTGCTTTATCGCCCGCCACCTGCGACCGCATCTGCAAGCCGAGCCAGTGATCTGCAACGTCGAAGACAATCAGAAGCGGCGAACCGAGCTGCTGGCGCGCGACGGTCGTGTTGTTCGGCCAGGGAGCATCTTTCGCTGGTGGTACGGGCTTCCTTGGACTTACGAGCGATCGGGCGTGACGGTCATCAATCCCAATTGCGTCTGGGTCACGGTTCGCGACAAGCTGTGCTCGTACGAGGCGCTCGCCAACGCACGGTCGTTTCGCGCGCCGCGGTCGTTTCCTGCAGATTCGGCGGACCAGGTGCAAAGCCTGCTCGCGGCTCACCCGGAACTATTTCGCTCCGGCTATGTCCTCAAACCGCGAGTCGGATGGGGAGGCCAGGGTGTCCAAGTGGCCGACCCGGGCGAGGAACCGCGACCGTTTGGAGCTAAATATCTGCTTTCAGAGCGAATCGTTCCGCCACGAATGGACGGCCGTTTCTGGGAAGCTCGCGTGTTCGTCATGGCCGGCGTCTATCTGGGAGGGATCAGGCACTCCAGCCGATCCCCTTTGACGAACTATTGGCAGGGAGGAGAACCCGAACCGCTGGACGACGCGACGACAGTGGCCCTTGAACCGGCGGCCCTCGAGGCGGTGCGATTGCTCGACGACGCGGCCGACTCCGTTCATCGATTGCCTGAGGAACCGACGAGCGAATTGACGAAGGTCATTTATTGAACGACGATGCCGCTTATGGACACCGCCACGCTCGAAAAACTCGACAACGCCCACGTCTGGCACCCGTTCACGCCGATGCTCGAGCAGGCGCGCGAACGAACGCCCGTGATTGCGTCCGCCGAAGGTTTTCACCTGATCGACTCCGACGGGCAGCGGTATCTCGACGGCGTTTCGTCGCTGTGGTGCAACCTCCACGGTCACCGGGTCCCTGAGATCGACGCGGCCATCCGCGCGCAGCTCGACCGCGTCGCCCATTCCACGCTGCTGGGGCTGGCAAACGAACCCTCCATTCAATTTGCCGCCGAGCTCGTCCGTCGCGTCCCTCCCGGCTTGAATCACGTCTTCTATTCCGACAACGGCTCGACCGCCGTCGAGGCTGCGCTGAAGATCGCCTATCAATATCACCAGCAGCGCGCGGTGCGGCCGTCGCGCCGCGATCTGTTCGTGTGCCTGTCGGGCGCCTATCACGGCGACACGATCGGCTCGGTGAGCGTTGGCGGCATCGACCTGTTTCACAGCGTGTATGGGAATCTTCTGTTCAAGACTTTGAAAGTTCCCGCTCCGGCCGGCTATCGGCGCCCGGCGGGAATGACGGCCGCCGACTGGTGTTCACACGCGATCCGCGAGCTCGAACGGACGATCGTCGAGCATCATTCACGTATCGCCGGGTTTGTGATCGAGCCTCTGGTTCAGGGGGCGGCCGGTGTGCTGGTGCATCCGGCCGGCTATCTCAAGCGTGTCCGCGAGCTGACCGCCGAGCACGATATCCTGCTGATCGCCGACGAGGTCGCCACCGGCTTCGGGCGGACTGGAACGCTATTGGCGTGCGAACAGGAGCAGGTTCGGCCCGATCTTTTGTGCCTGTCGAAAGGAATCACCGGCGGTTATCTCCCTCTCGCAGCAACGCTCGCGACCGACGAAATCTATGGCGCCTTTCTCGCGGAACCGGCCGAGGGAAAGACTTTCTTCCACGGCCACACGTACACCGGCAATCCCCTGGCCTGTGCCGCCGCTCGCGCGTCGCTCGCGTTGTTCGAGAGCAATCGCGTCCTCGATAATGTCCGCGAGATCTCGTCACGCCTTTCAAAACGGTTGGCGAATCTAGCCGATCATCCCCACGTCGGCGAAATCCGGCAGAAAGGGTCGATGGTCGGCATCGAACTGGTGCAAGAGCGCGCCGCGCAAACACCGTTTCCTCCGGCGGCGAGAATCGGCCATCGGATCGCTCTCGCCGCGCGTGAACGAGGCGTCGTCATCCGGCCGATCGGCGACGTCATGGTCCTGATGCCCGCCCCCGCCATGCCGGTCGATCTCGTCGATGAATTGTGCACCAAAACGTTTGCGGCCCTTGAGGAAGTCGTAAGTCATCCGTAACGAGCACCGCGCCCTGACGCCATCCGACCCACACCGAGCTCGTCTCTTCGCGTCTTGATTTATAACGACTCTGCGCCTGCAGGCAGCATATAATGTCGGTAATGGTTGAACATTGTCCTGACGCACCTCTTTGACCTGTGGAATCGCATATGGACCACGCGCCTCATCCGCATTCACACTCGAACGACCAAACCATAGGCACGCAACAGGCAGACCTGGCCGTTGAGGGGATGCATTGCGCCAGTTGCGTGAACCGTATCGAAAAGGCCATCAGCAAGGTGCCCGGCGTTTCCTCGGCCAGCGTGAATCTGGCGACTCGCGAAGCGCACGTAAAGTTCGACCCCGCCCGAGTCGGCCTGCCGCAGATCCAGGAGGCGGTTGCGTCGGTCGGTTACGGCGCCAAACCGCTGGCAAGTCTCGCGAGTGGGATGACTGGCTCTCACGCCGGTCACGACGCTTCCCATTCGGAGCATCCATCGTCCGGTGAATCCGGTGGTGCCGGCCACGTGCACGAGTCCGTCGAGTACGACGTTCTGAAGCGGAAGCTGATCGTGGCGACGGCGCTTTCCTTGCCGGTCGTCGTGATCAGCATGGCCGATCTGATGTTTCCCGGCCGAAACTGGCTGTTGATGATCCTCAGCGCCCCGGTCGTCTTTTGGGCTGGTGGATCGTTCTTTACCTCCGCCTGGAGATCGGCGCGACACTTCGTCGCCGACATGTACACGCTGATTGCGCTCGGGACGGGGGCGGCGTTTGCCGCAAGCGTCGTGGTGACGGTTGCGCCCGAGTTGGGCGCGCCCTCCCCTGCCCCCCCCTTCCATAGGGGGGGAGACGTCGTTGCTTCGGCGGACGCTGCCATGCACGCCATGCCGCCGGTCTACTACGAAGCGGCGGCGATGATTACGGTATTTCTCCTGTTGGGCGGACTGCTCGAAGAGCGGGCGCGCGGCAAGACGTCGCAGGCAATTCAGAAGTTGCTGGGGCTCCAAGCGAAAACGGCCAGCGTGCTCCGCGATGGCCAGGAGCAGCAGATCCCGATCGAGGAGGTGCTCGTCGGCGATCTCGTCATCGTCCGCCCCGGCGAGCGAATTCCCGTCGACGGGACCGTCGTCGAAGGGCGCTCGCTCGTCGATGAATCGATGCTCACCGGCGAGCCGCTGCCGGTGTCGAAAGCGGTCGGCGACACGGTCATCGGCGGCACGTTCAACAAATCCGGCAGCTTTCAGTTTCGCACCGAAAAAGTGGGCCGCGACACGGCACTGGCGCAAATCGTCAAGCTGGTGCGTGACGCGCAAGGCTCGAAGGCCCCCATCGCCCGGATGGCCGACACGATCAGCTCCTATTTCGTCCCGGCCGTCCTCGGAATCGCCCTCTTCACGTTCGTCGTCTGGATGTTCGCCGCCCCCGCGGGCGATGCCTTTCGGTTCGCGCTGACTTGTGCCGTCAGCGTCCTGATCATTGCCTGCCCGTGCGCACTGGGCCTGGCGACACCGACGGCGATCATGGTCGGCACCGGCAAGGGGGCCGAGTTCGGCGTGCTCATCAAGAGCGGCGCCGCGCTCGAAACCGCCTGCAAGCTCGACACGATCGTGCTGGACAAGACCGGCACGATCACGCGCGGACGCCCGGCTGTGACGGATGTGATTGTTGCAGGCGGTGGGAACGAGGATTCGGGATTCGGGATTCGGGATTCAGGGGGAAATGCGGCCCGGGCGGCATTGCTCCAACTGGCCGCGTCCGCGGAACTTGGCTCCGAGCATCCGCTCGGCGAAGCGCTCGTCCGCCAGGCGCGCGAAGAAGGGCTGGAACTCTACTCCGCCGTCGACTTCACCGCCCTCGAAGGTCGCGGCATTCGTGCTGTGATTCGCGCGCAACTCGAGCCGGCGAGCGGGGGGCGTCAGCCCCCTGAACCGTCGCCCAAAACAATCCTCATCGGCAATGAGCGACTCCTACGCGAATCCGACATCAACCCGGGCAACCTCGTCGAGCAAGCCGTCGCCCTTGCCAACGATGGAAAAACACCCGTCTTCGTTGCCGTCGACGGCCGGGCCGCCGGGTTGATCGCAATCGCCGATCCGATCAAGGAGAGTTCGGCCGCCGCGATCGCCCGCTTGCAGGGGCTGGGCCTCGAAGT
>JAGVKR010000365.1 GCA_020050375.1 Planctomycetales bacterium | reverse complement strand
CTCCGCGTCGCGCAGACCGAACGCGAACTCCGTGAGGCGGTCATCAACTACGACGGAAACTACGAAGGACTCGCAGAGACAACGCGCTTTGACGACGTGCTGCACCAGGCGATCCGGCCGCAGGAAGCAGTCCGAGCGCTCAGCCAGCTCATGATCGCTTACGACGAATACTTCGCAACAGTCGCGGAATACAACCGCGCCCAGTTTGAGCTGTACCACGCGGTCGGATATCCCGCCCGCTGCGTTTCGGAACTTGAAGCGGCGGGCGTACCGACTCCGGTCGAACTGGAGCGCCCCTACGGGCTGCCCCCGGTTGTCGAGGGCCCCCCGCCGGCCAACCGGTGAACCGCGCCGATCACAAAAGCGGACATGTCCTGTCCGCAGGAGACGTAACGTGAACCACCCTCAATACACGCGGCGAAACCTCTGGCACACATGGGGCCTGCTCCTGCCGTGCTTCACGGCCGTCAGCCTGACCTCATGTGCGTCGGTCGAATCGCGGCCGGTCGGCCGGAAGGCTCCCGTTCCCACCCCGGCAAATGTTCAGTCGGCCTCCATAGGACAGGCCGTAGCGACATCGGCGTCGGCCCCAGCGCCCACGGCTCAGCCAACTGCCCCCGCTTCAGGCGCGGGAACAGCACCATTAAGGGAAGTGACCGCTGGAAGTCCTCCCACGGAAGACCGTCCGATCGCAAATGCCGACATGCGCAGTGCTTCTCCGCCCAAGAACGCCGGACGCGTAGCCCGGGCAGAGCAGCCTGCCGTTCCCATTGAGACAGCGCCTTCACCTGACAATCCCTCTGATTCGAGCCTGCCGGAGCCAAGCGTACCGCCGGCCGAAGCTTCCGACCGAGCACCGGAAGAACCGACGCCGTTACCGCAAAAAGAAATCAAGCTCGACAGTGCTCCGCTCGAAGCGGGGGACATGGCCTTCCCCATCAATCTGGCCACTGCGCTGCGACTTTCGGAGGCCCGGCCGCTCATTGTGACAGCGGCACAAGCCGGAGCGTGGATCGCCGAAGCGCAGCTCCAGCGCGCCAATCTGATCTGGGTTCCGACGCTGAACGGGGGAGCCAACTACATCCGCCATGACGGCTTCGGTCCCGACTTCAATCGCGGTCTCAATACGGCCGAGCGGCCCCTCAATCAGAATGTGAATTTTCTCTACACCGGCGTCGGCGTCATCATGGAATTCGCGCTGACGGACGCCATTTTCGAACCGCTGGCGGCGAGGCAAACGCTGAACTCGCGCCGCTGGGACATCCAGACCGCAAAAAATGACGCACTCCTGGCAACCGCGAAGGCTTATTTTGACGTCCATGAATCGCGCGGGAAATATGCCGGCGCGGTGGATGTCGTAAAACGCACCGAATTGCTCGTCGATCGCATCGGCCGCTTGAGCGAAGACCTCGTCCCCAAAGTCGAGCTCGCGCGGGCCCGACGGATGCTCGCCTCGGCGCAGCAGAATGCCGCCCGGAAACGGGAGAAGTGGCGCGTCGCCAGCGCCGACCTGACACAGGTGCTGCGACTCGACCCGCGCGTCGTCGTCGATCCCGCCGAGCCGGACCATCTTCAAATCACATTGATCGATCCGGCCCGTCCGCTCGATGACCTGATCCCAACCGGTCTCACAAACCGTCCCGAGCTTTGTTCGAACCGCGCGCTCGTCGATGCGGTGGCCGAGCGGATCCGCCGCGAGCGCGGGCGGATTCTGATGCCGAGCATCCTCCTCAACGGCTTCCAGACCCCCAACGAACTGATCCAAGTCGGGGCCCAGGGGTTCGGCGCCGACAGCTCGCTGGATCTGTGGAGCGTGCGCAGCGACTTCAGCCCGCAGGTCGTCTGGAAGCTCGAAGCCCTCGGGCTGGGGAACCTGGCGCGGATCAAGGAACAGCGCGGCGAACAATCGCTGGCCATTGTTGAGCTCTTCAAGGTGCAGGACGCGGTCGCCGCCGAGGTCACGCGCTCGCAGGCTACTCTTCAGTCGGCCGCGGCCCGCGTCGTGGAGGCCGAACGGTCGTTGCACGAAGCCGTCATCACGTTCGACGGGAACTACGAAGGCCTGGCCCAAACCAAGCGGTTCGGGGATGTGCTGGTCCAGGCGTTTCGACCGCAGGAAGCGGTGATCGCCGTGGACGAACTGATCGCGTCCTACGATCAGTATTTTTCCACTGTCGCGGACTACAACCGGGCGCAGTTCGCAATGTACCACGCGATCGGCTATCCGGCGCTGGAACTGACCGACCTGCATCCGCCGGGCGATGCCACACCGGTCGACACCAGCCGCCCGGGTTACCTGCCGCCTGTCGAATCGGGTCCGCCCGCGGCAACGCGCTGATCCGGGGCCTTCCTGAATCAGCGTCCGAAACCGTGAATCCGATCGATCAGGTCGCCGCTCGTGCGCGAACTGGGATTGTACGTCCCGCGCGGCGCAGAGCCGTTTCCACCCAGGCGCAGGAGAGTGGCTTCGTCGCGGCTCGCGCCGGTGAGCGCTCCGTAATCGGCGGGACGATTTCCGCTCGCCGGTGAACTCGGCCCACTATACGCCCAATTGGTCTGACCATAAAGAACGAGACAACGGCGATCCGGCGAGTATCCGGGATAATAGGGCGTATACCGGTAGCAGCCCCCCACCGGCGAATCGCAACAATCGGGGCTCTCCAGCGGCGAGAGAATCGCGATCCCGCGGCAGGGATCGGCGCGGCGGCAATGCGATCCAGCGTGAACGCGATGCGCTGCAAAAAGACCCGTCGCGACGCATGCCACCGCAGCCAAAAGGAATCCGTTCGTTTTCATGAATTTGTCTCCGGGCCGGTTCCTGCGGCTGAAAATCGGATCGCGCCGGGCTGTGCATTAAGAATTCGGGTTCGTCGGCCTCAGTGCCAGTGCACCAGACACCGGCTCGCAAACGTCTGGCTCGTTGTATTCCTTTCGGATCGCCGCCGCGCGGAGCGTTGGCGGGATCGGAAAGACAGTTCCAGCCACGAATTCTCGCAGAATCGGACGAATCCCTGCGGACGGCATATCCGGCAGAACCCGTGCGCCGGATAGACGTCGCAGCGCCTTTCCGATGATCGATTGCAACTCCGAATTCAGCGGCGCGGGGGCTCGGACGCCGTGTCGCCGGCCGCAGGGGCAGCCCCTTTTTCTGCCGCCGCTGCGACATTGACCGCCGCGCCGTCGGTGAGGATCGACAGATCACCGAGAATGACCTGCTCGGACCCGTCGAAGGGAACCCACGGATCGGCGTCTCCCTTCGCCGCGGGCGGCGCCTGCCGATTTGTCACTTCCACCCATTCCCCGTCTGTGATGCCGATTTCGATTTCCGTGCGTACGGCGCGGCCATTCTCGCACCTCCAGCAAAACGTCCGTTCCCCCTGGCGCATGAGGGCCGCCTCGGGCAGAGCCATGACGTCGGGCCGGTCGATGATCACTTTGCTGTAGGCGTACATCCCCGGCAGAATCTGGACCTTCGTCCCCGGCTTGACGTTGTCCAACTGATGTTCGCCGCGATCGCGATAGACCTCTGGAGTTTCGGAATTGTGAAGATCAATTTCAGCGCGGAGCGTCCGGCTCTTGACGTTCAAGGCCCACGAGGTGCGCGTGACGGTTGCCGGAATCAGTCGATCGCGAAAGGCGCGGATCATGACGGTGGCCTTCGATCCTTCCTTCACGTAATTCGCGTCATGTTCCGGGATATCGACGAAGATGCGGACGACGTCGGTGCGATCGACGACGTAGATGGGTGCCGACGTGCCGCTCGGCGACAAATGCGGCGCCCGATTGTCCGCCGACGGGTCGCCGATCATGGGTTTCACGAAGTCGCCGGTGTTGGCGTTGCGGGCGACGATCCGGCCGTCGAAAGGGGCGTACAACTTGAGATAGCCGACCCACGCTTCCATGCGTTTCCAGTCGCTCTTCGCCACGTCGAGGTTCGCACGGGCCACGTCGACCGATACCTCGGACTTTCGTTCTGTGGCCTTGGCAGCTTCGAGATCCGCCGCGGCTTTCTCGATGTCGGCCTGAGCGGCCGCGCGGGCGGCGACATTGCCGCGCAACTGGTTCTTCGATTCGTCGAGGACTTGGCGATCGATCACACCGCTCTTGGTTTCGCGCGAAAGGCGCTTCACTTCCGAGTCCCAGCGATCGACCAGGGCTTCGTACTTCTCGAGGATCGCTTTGGCCGCCCCAAGCCGCGCGTCGGCAGCAATCACATCGGCCTGCGTCACCTTCACTTCGGTCTGCGCCAGCTCGATCTGCCGTTTGGTCAGCTCAACAGTCGCGCCCTTGGTCTGGTAGTCTTCGCGAATTTCGGGGACGAACAAGTCTGCCAGCACCTGCCCTTTTTTCACGTCATCCCCGATATCGACATACCATTTTTCGATGTACCCGGTCACCTTAGGGTAGATGGACGTCCGCTCGTAAGACTCGACGAAGCTCGGCTGTCCGACGACGCGCACGATCCGCCGGGGCTTCGGATTCGTCACGCGAACCGTCGGCGGTTCTGAGACGCTGGTCACCGCGTTCTTCTCTTTTTCACTGCACCCCGACGCGGACAGCATCGATGCCGCAAGGCCGACGGCCAGAAGACCAATCCGGCAGAAAAATCGGCGGGGGACCGCCAGTCGGTGTCTGCGGATCATTCGGAAACTCCCTTCGTGCGTGACGAATCAGAATCGCTCGCGGCAGACCCCCGCCCGTCGGCCTGAGGTGGCAGGGCCGGACGCCGTGCGGGATCCGTCTCGTTCGGGCTCTCATCGGATTGAGTGGAGAAGCCCAGCGCGACGAGCAGATCCTCGACGGTGTAATGCGTCGTCATGTCGCGGCGGCGATGCATGCGGGCTTCGTTGAGGATGCGGCTGAGAAAGGCGACCGCCTCGCCGTTCTCGTCGATCACTTCCTGTCCGGCCGCGGTCTGACCGACAACCGGCTCGCCGACGGCCAGCGGCCGGGGTTCGCCGGGCAGCGGACGG
>JAGVKR010000129.1 GCA_020050375.1 Planctomycetales bacterium | reverse complement strand
GGCTCTCGTACGTCATTTCTCGAGAATAAGTCCCAGAAAACTCTTTTGGTATCTCTCCGCGGAACAAGGCACCCAGTAAGTTAGAGAGCGATGATTCAAGGTGACCCTCTTTCAGGCTTCGGTACCGCGTGGGCGAAGACACTGAATCATCAACGTGCTGAGCGGGACCGTCTCTCTCCTCCGATGCCATATCTGCTTCGGCCAACGCGCAGTGGGAGAGCGTGTCCACTAGGCCCGCAACAATCAGTTCGTTCCCTTCTTCCAAAGCGATCATCCTCGAGAATGGCTCGACCACTCGACGGCCACTGGCCCTCACCACGACAATCTTGTCCACGTCGTCCTTTCGGTTCTTCAGGAACGACTGCAGGATCGTGCTCACCTTCGCCCCGCGTCATGACGCCTCAGAATCGACAACAGATCAGGCGCACTCGGGCTCGGAAGGCGCAGGCCGACTCGACGTTCGGGGGATCGTCCATTCAACCGGAGGGCTGGGCGTCGCGGCCGCTCTTCCGTTCGCGCTGGCCATCATCGGCCTGGCGATTCCGTTGGGATGGAAGGAGTCCTGCACGGGAGTCTTCGGGAATTGGCGGCATTCAATCAATCCGGCGCTCACGCGGGATTCTGCTTTCTACCGGGCGGTATCCGGCTTCGACCAGGCGGCAGCCAACGTGGCAACAATCTTGTATGCGGCGATCCTCGTAATGATCGGAATCGGCGCGGCCTTTCTGATCGATCGACTGCTGGGGCGGTGGATTCGGTCGCTGGCGCCGGCCATCGCTGTCGGACTCACAGCGGCCATCGCGGCAGTATTCTTCGTCAATCGTCAGGAATGGTCGCTGCTTCCGGCGCTGCTGCCTTTGCTGCTTCCGATCGTGATCGGTGTATCGGCAGTCCAGACGTGGCGGAGCGCGGCGTTGAAATTCTCGCCGTTTGCTTTGTGCCTGACGGCCGTCTTTGCGCTCGGCCTGCTCCCCAAGATTCTTTTGAACGTGCGCTGGAGCCAGTACGGATTTGTGCTGGCGATGCCGGGGACGCTGCTGCTCGTGCATCTTCTCATACAGACGATCCCCGCGTGGCTGCAACGGAACCGCGGATCGGGAACGACGTTTCGCGCGATTTGGGTCGGAGTGCTGACGCTCTGCGGGCTGATGCAGTTCCTGAGCTGGAACCGCATCGACCAGATGAAAACGCAAACTGTCGGTGAGGGGAGCGATCGCTTCTACGCCGACCCGCACTACGACAATCGCGTCCTCCCAACGGTGCGGTCGCTTGCGTACCTGCGCCGCGTGATGACGCCCGACGACACGCTTTGCGTCATCCCCGAAGGAGCGACACTCAACTATTTGCTGCGCAAGCGCAATCCCACAGGGTTTCTGATTTTCAACCCGTGGGAATTTGACGTGCATGGCGGCGAGAGCCGCATCCTGGGGAAGATCGCGCAGAACGCTCCCAAATATATCGTTTTCGTTGGGCTGGACATGACGGAACACGGGCGCGGCAATTTCGGCGACGAGCAGTTCGGCAAGTCGATTCGCGAGTACATCGACGCGGAATACAAGGTCGTCGATGCGAGCATGCAAGCCGACCCGCACGGCAGGCCCGATTTTCAGGCGATCGTTTACCAGCGGCGCCATTCGACCGACTGAGGAATCATGCCCCCGCTGACCGACTACGAAGCCCGCATCGTGCACGAGATCTCCGCCTGGAAGGGAGAGCGGCTCGGCCTTTACGGACGAGTGACCAATGGGATCACGCGCCCGTTTGCCTGGGCGCTCAAACGCATCGTTCCCGAGGTGGCGGCCCGCAAGGCGATCGAGGCGGCGTACGCCACCTCCGACTGGCTGGCCAGCCCGGCCGAAGTCCTCGACAAGGGGGGTGTCAAAAACCTCGAAGAACTGCGGCACAAATCGCTGGAACTTTCCGACCGGCTCGCCGACCGGATCGGCCTGGGATCGCAAACGGTCGCCTTCGTCGACGGAGCGGTCACCGGCGCGGGGGGCTTTATGCTGGCCGCGGCGGATGTCGGGGCGCTCGCGGTTGTGGCGCTGCGCGCCATCCATCGCCTCGGACATTGCTACGGGTATCCGCTCGACCAGCCACAGGACCGCGCCTATGTATTGGGGATCCTGATGGTCGCCGGGATCCGGTCCCCCGTCGAACGGCTGGAGCTTCTCGGCAAGCTCGAAAAGGTTGAAAACTGGGTTCTGGCGGAAACCGTCGAGGCCCTCGCACTCGAAAGTCTCTCGAAGCAATTTCTCAAGCTGGCGTCGCTCGAAGCAGTTCCGGGGGTCGGGGCGATCTTCGGGTCGGCGGCCAATGTCGTGTTCGTCCGTCACGTGCTGAACGCCGCGCGGCGGATTTTTCAGGAACGCTGGCTGCGCGAGAACGGAAAGATCGACGAGCCCATCCTTCCCCCCGCGATCCCTCCTGCGGCAACCACGCCTGCCTCTCCCTGACCGAAAGGCGCACCGATGATGAAGTTCACCCGCCGCACATTCCTGGTTCAGTCGACCGCTTTGGGATCGACGCTGTTCGGGCTGACAAATGGGTCGCTCCGCCAAGCGCTGTCCGACGACACCGTACCGCGCGATGAAACTCGCAGCAGCAACCTCAACGACCCCGACCTGCATCTCGTGGTCGACGACGACGAGCTCGAACGGGTCGAGAATCTGCAGCGCGTCGTGAATCGCCCGCGGAAACATCCCACGCCGGTGCTCGTCGCCGACAAGCCCTGGGAGGGAGAGCGGGCGCAGGCCTGGGGGAGCGTGATCCTCGAACCCGATGGCCGGCTCCGCATCTGGTATTTTGCGTTCAATACTTTGCGTCGGGCCGACGAGCTCGATCGCGGTGGCTACGCGCTGGCCGAAAGCCGCGACGGCATTCACTGGGAGAAACCGCCGCTCGGCGTCGTCGAGTTTCGCGGGAACAAGCAGAACAATCTCTTTTACACGTGCGCGCCCGATGGCAAGAACCTCGTCGACGAAGAGCTGGCCCGCCGCGGGGTCGGGCTCCCGGCGCTCGACGAGACCGGCACACAGATCGGCATACTCAACAATCTCGACGGTCTGACGCTCATTCGCGATGACGACGATCCCGATCCACAACGGCGCTACAAACTGATCGCCAACATGCAGGACCACCGCATGTGGGCCCCTTATTACAAAGACCGTAACTCTTCAGCCGTATGCAGTTGATCTTTGCTGATTTTTGGTTTTCGGGTACTTCTGGCCATCCCGAATGGCAAGGAGGCCCGAGTGATTGCGACT
>JAGVKR010000659.1 GCA_020050375.1 Planctomycetales bacterium | reverse complement strand
AAGATGACGCTCTACGATTCGTCTGGCGTGGTTTCCCCCCGTCACGTGACGGGGGGCGGATTGAAACCCCCAGTGTTTCGAGGTCTTCGACGACTTCACCTGGGTTTCCCCCCGTCACGTGACGTGGGGCGGATTGAAACTAATGCCGGCCCGCCGCAGCGCCGCACCAATTGCGTTTCCCCCCGTCACGTGACCGGGGCCTCATTGAAGCCACGGTATCCATGCGGCTAACGCCACTAGCGGTGGGCGCATCAGCCGGTACACGTCACGATCTCGTGTGGACTGAAGTCCACTACGAAACTTGGGCGCTCGCGCGGTTCGGTCGTCACGCCTCACGGGCGGATCACTGGCGGGTTGCCTCGCGGGCCGTCTTGCGCCCCGGCTCACCCGTCGTTTCTCGGGCCGCTTTGCGTCCCGGATTGCCTGCCGCCTCACGGGCCGCGTTTTGGTTGGCCAGCATGTCTTCTGCGAGCTCGGTCCAGTTGATTTCCGTCAGGATCTGCGACAGCAGTTCCTGCGACAGCTCGCCGCGATCGGCTTGGACTTTTCGCGAGACTTGTTCCCGCAACAGTTTCGACAGGTGCACCGTCGCGGCTTCTTCGATGGAGCCGGGTTTGTCGAGCAGCTCTTTCGCCATTTGCGCATAGTCGCGCGCGAACTGAACTTCGTTCTGCCAATACGTGCCGGTGTCGGTGGACTGCAACCATTCGCCGACGACTTTGGTCGCGTTGCTGCCGACGTCAGCCGGAGGGGTGTGAGAGACCCGGCCGTGTCCCATGGCGGCGGTTTCAGCGATGGGGACGCTGCCGCTGGTCGGGGAGGGAAAAAGGGCGCCCGTTCGATTGGGCTTGCTCGAGGCGCCCGTCTCAACCACGCCCATCGGGGTGATGAAATAGCGGGCTACGGCCTGCTTGATCTTCTGGTCCTGGGACGTGATCCACATGACCATGAAGAAGGCCATCATGGCGGTCACGAAGTCGGCATAAGCGACTTTCCAGGCTCCTCCGCCTTTTCCAGCCACGGTTCACCGTTGTATTTCAAAAAGAGGGCCTGAGGCGGAAGGAGACGTTTTGTCGCGACCCCGGATTGGGGCTCGGTCAGGCGGCGGCACGCTCGGCTTCTTCGAACAACGTCTTCATTTCGGTCACACTCGGGCGACAGTCGGTCCCGACGCTGCGGCTCGCTCGTGTGATCACGTCCTTGGGGCCGGCTCCTTCGCAAATGGCCAGCACGCCGGACGAAACGGTCCGCAGAAAAATCGATTCCTGCTCGCCGAGCGACTCCATTCGACCGGCCAGGGGAGCGATGAAGCCGTACGACATCAGAATTCCCAGAAACGTTCCGACGAGGGCCGCGCCAACCTTATGGCCGATTTCTTCGACCGGCCCGCCGATCGCCTGCATCGTGACGACGATCCCCAGCACGGCGGCCACGATCCCGAAACCCGGCAGGCCGTCAGCGGTTTTGGTGACGGCGCCGACGGCGGCGTGGTGCTCGCGCTCGAAGACCTTGATCTCTTCCTCGAGGTTCGACGTGAGCTGCTCGGGGGGAGTCTTGCCGTCGACGATCAGCGCCAGCGCATTGCAGATGAAATGCGTGGCGTGGTGATTGTTCAGGATCAGCGGGTGCTTTTTGAAAATTTCGCTTTCCTTGGGCTCACCCACGTGCGAATCGAGCGCGAGCAGCCCGTCTTTACGGGCCATGCGGGCCAGCGAATACATCAGCTTGAACAGCTCGGTGTATGCGGCCTTGCCGTAGGGCGTCCCCTTGATCGATTGCACCATTCCGTGCATCACATCCTTGAGCACCTTTTTCGGCGACGTAATGATGAGAGCGCCCAGAGAGGCGCCCCCGATCGTCACGAATTCCGAGGGATGGATCAAAGCGTGCACGTGGCCGCCCGCCATCGAGAAGCCCGTTAAAACCGCACCGACAACGATGATGAGCCCAAAGATGACCGCCATTTCGCAACTACCCCTGACGACAACTGCCTGCTTCGGGATGGATCTTCACTGAACGTTGAATTCATCAAACAGGACTTCCTTGACCTTCGCTTCGCCGTTCGGGAATAGCATCTCGTTGAAACGCTCCTGAATCTCACGGCGAACGCGATTGAATCCTTCCGTGCCGCGAACTTCGTCGATTTGCTTGTTCTGCAGATAGCCGATCAGCCAGTTTTTGAGGACGGTTTTGTTCTCTTCGACGAGGCGCTGGACCGGCTCGACTTCTTTCTCCTCGACAGCGAGCGAGAACTTGGCGCGGACATAGCGCATCATGCGGTTGTCGTCGAGGTTCGCGACCACGTCGCCAAAGGGGATGCAGGCCATCGCCATTCTGACGTGCTTTTTGTCGTCCTTTTTGGGATCGGCCGCATCGTGGCCGTGACCCGACTCTTCGGCGGCATGGTGCGTGGAGCCACCCAGCATCTGCGGGACGGCGAATCCGGCCCCGGCGCTCACGAGGCCCGTGACCGCCATCAGGATCCAGCCCTTCATGCTCCGTTTCGTGCGGGGCGCTTCGGCTTCAGTTGCCGCTTCCTGACTCATCTTCGACCCTTTCGTATGGCTTCAGATCCGTTTGGATTCCAACGAACCCGCATTTCGGGACTATGCGGGGGATCGTGTCGGGCGGGTGCAATCTGTCTCGCGGATTTGACGGCGCGCAAGCAGACGCGTGCCCGTCACACCGAGTCCCCTTCTTGGATCGAAGCCGCCGCCGAAGACTTGCTCGCAATATGGAGCGCCGAACGTCGCTGCGCCGGCCCGGCCGGTGCAATCCTTACAGACGGACGAGTCCTCGATTCGCTCGGCCGACGACCCGGCGGAATGCGACGTTTGATCCGCCCGGGAGCACTGCGCGGACGAGGCCCAAAGCGCGCGTTGGGTGGCACGTCCAGAGCAACGCGATGGGCGTGGCGAGCGGGGATAGTCGAATTATTACGTTGTGCGTGCCACGGCCAGTGACCAGCGGTATCTACACATTTTTTCTTCTCCCCTCTCCCTCGACGGGAGAGGGGCCGGGGGTGAGGGTGATTTCCGCGTCGATCGACGTTCGCCCCCCATCCCCGGCCCTTCTCCCGCGAGGGGAGAAGGGAGCAAGAAAGCCTCGTTTGCCGCGTGATTTTCTCAATGAGTTCCGATCGTTTGTCACGCGGCGCTTCGGAGCCGATACACGTAAGCCAGCACTTCGGCCGCAGCATAATACAGGGCCGCGGGAATTGTCTGGCCGACCGGAACGCTCTTGAACAGGGCCCGCGCTAGGGGTTTTCGCTCGACGACGGGAACGGCGTGGTTGCGCGCCAGGGCGATGATCCGCTGGGCGACGAGGCCCGCCCCTTTGGCGACAACGCGGGGCGCGGACGTCACGCCGCGCTCGTAGTGCAGGGCGATCGCGAGGTGTGTCGGGTTGGTGATCACGACGCTGGCTTTAGGGACATCAAGCATCATGCGGCGTCGGGCGACTTCCCGCGCGGTGCGGCGCATCCGGCCGCGGGTTTGCGGATCGCCTTCTTCGCGCCGCATTTCTTCCTTGAGCTCCTGCCGCGTCATCATCAGCGATCGATCGTGTCGGATTCGCTGGTACGTATAGTCGACAAGTCCGATCAGGACGAGTGCGGCTCCGACCGCCAGCACGAGGCGAATCAGGATCTGCCACGACTGCGATATTCCCGTGGCGAGCGTCGCATCGCCGAGCGACGCGATCTGCCCCTCGCGGGCGCGCAGAACCCACCAGCCGACACAGACGATGATGACAGTCTTGACGACCGCCATGAGCGCGCGAATGCCCGACGCGGAGGAGAGCATGCGCGACCACCCGGTGGAAAACGACAGCCTGTCCCAGCGCAGCGAGAACAACTCGGGGGTGAGGTGAAAGCCAACCTGAAACGCGCTCACGCCCAGGACGCAAACGAAGACAAAGCCGACGAGGAATCCCCCCACAGAGGCGGCTTGCAGGAACATCAGCGTGGCCATTTCACGAACCTGAACGGGCGTGATCTCGAACGTATGGATCGTGCGCAGATCGTGCTGCATCGCTTCGAGCAGTCCGCCGGCGATCGCGCGGCCGCTCCACCACAGGACGGCAATCCCGGCCAGAAGCTGGATGGAGCTCGTGAAGTCGAGGCTGATGGCGAATTGCCCCTGCTTCCGCGCCTCGTCGCGACGATGCTGCGTCGGCAGCTCTGTTTTTGATTGACCGGGATCTTCTGCCGCCATGGATCACACCAGCCGAACGAGGAAATCTCCGAGATGCTCGAACACGCCGCAGATTCCCGCCATGAGGTCGGGGAGGAACACGATCGTCGCAATCAGTCCGATGCCGATTCGCAGGGCGAAACCGATCGACATGAGGTTCAACTGCGGAGCGACCCGCGCCATCAGCGCGAGCAGCAGCGAGCTGGCAAACATGCACGTGGCCAGCGGAACGGCGAGCAGCAGCCCCCATTCGTGTGCGTGAGCCATGCCGCTGACGAGCGGAGCAATCGGCAGTTTCGGAAACTTT
>JAGVKR010000047.1 GCA_020050375.1 Planctomycetales bacterium | reverse complement strand
CGCAGGCGGCCGCGAACCCTTCGCGCAGCAGGAGATCCTTGGGGGGATAGCCGCTGATGAGCAGCTCCGAGACGACGAGCAACTCGGCTCCGGCGGCGCAGGCCCGTTCGGCGGCGGCGCAAACCAGACCAGCGTTCCCCGAAAGGTCGCCGACCGTGGGATTGAGTTGAGCGATAGCGATTTTCATGAGCGAGTCCGTTCGGCTCATTCTAGGTCAGTTGTCGAAGAACAGACAGCGAGTGGCGGACGACGACACAAGGAAAGCCCGAATGTCGAAAGACAAATGTCGAATGAAATCCGAAAATCAAAGCCTGAAAGGTGCTTTTGGCCGTTTCCAGCGTTTGACTTTTGTATTTCCTTAGACATTTGTCTTTCGTCATTCGAGATTCATCAACGCGCGGGCTGGCTCACGATCCGCCGCACAATTCGTGAGGTTTTCTGGTCTCGCACCACTGGCGATTCTTGCCATATAATCCGCAGCGCGGGGCGGATACCTCATCAGGGAGACGCAGTTCATGGAAGCGATTTCGATGCGAGGGGAGACGAGATTCTTGGCGCTGTTTGTTGCCGGGTTTTGGGCATCTTCCCTCTGCGCTGCTCAACCGAAAAAAGTTGCGCCGCGGCCTTCGGAGGGCGAAGCGCTGGTGGTTGTCAACGGCCAAAATATCACCGACGCCGATTTGCTGCAGTTCATGCAGACGCGGCAGGTGCCGGTCGAAGATCGCGATAAATACCGCCGCCCGTTTCTCGAGGAGATGGTCGACTTTCGGCTCATGCGCAGTTATCTGGCCTCCAAAAAGATTTCCGCGAAAAAGGAGGAGGTCGACCGGCAGATCCAGCAGTTTCAGGACGAGGCGGCGAAAGGCGGTCGCGATCCCGAGAAAGCGCTCATCGCCATCGGCTACACAGCCGAATCGCTGCGAGACGAGTTCTCCCTGCGTCTGGCTTGGAAGCGATACATCGAAGGGCGGTTGACGCCCGTGCAGGTCCAAAAGCATTTTGCGACGCACCGCGCCGAGTTCGACGGAACGCGGGTTCGCGCCCGGCAGATCATTTTGAAAGTTCCGTCGAAGTCCGAGGCCGATTTCGAAAAGACCGAGCAGGAGCTCGCGGAGCTCCGTCAGCAGATTCTCGACGGAGAGATCTCGTTCGAAGAAGCCGCTCGGACGAAGTCTCAGGGACCGAGCAAAGAGCAGGGGGGAGATGTCGGATTGTTCCCGTTCACCGGTAAGATGCCGCAAAAGTTCTCGCGAGAGGCATTTCAACTCGAAGTGGGAGAGATCAGTCCGCCGTTCCGCAGCACGTTCGGCGTCCACCTGTGCCAGGTCACCGATCGCAAGCCGGGCGAATTGAGCCTGGAGGATGTGCGCGACGAAGTGCTGGCAAGGATGTCTCAGGACCTGTGGAAGCAGACGGTGGCCGACCTGCGCAATGGGGCGAAGATCGAGTGGAAGGTGAAGTTGTAAGAGGAGGGGGCAGGAATCAGGAATCAGGGGTCGGGGGTCGGGGGTCAGGGAAGCCATTGCTGCCTCCTGTTCCGGGAGTCGACCTCTCAGGCAGGCGGAACGTGCGACGGATTACCTGCGGAAGCGGCGGCGGTTTTGGCCGGAGCGGAGGGCGGGGGCGTGTGCGGCGTGAAGTAGGCGACCATCGCCGCGCAGATCACGATCCCCGCGATTCCCACCCACATCAGCGGGTTGACCTGCACGTGACCCGACTCTCTCCAATACGCCACCAAGGCAGAGACTGTCACAGCGCCGCCGAAAACAATCGGCATCACGATGTGCGGAAGGGGGGGCTTACTGCTGAACATCGCCAAAGTCAGCGTCAGCGCGCCGAACGCACCAAGCGATCCTGCGATCAGCCCCCACCGAACTCCGGCTCCACTGAATGAAAAGTCGTCTTCTTTATATAGCATGCCCAGAATTCCTCCACCGATCCCCCAGACCAGGTAGGCAATGCCGATCATCAGGTAGGGCTTGAACGGACTTTTCAACAGGGTTCGCGACTCCGCCAGCACCGGTCCGTACGTCCCCCAGAAGATGGCGGTCAGAATCGCGAACAACACCGGATATTTCATCACTCACCTCGTGGATCGTTGAACTGGGTTCTCGTCGTCGAGCGGCCCGAACGTCGGATCGTATCGTAGCTTCTGAGAAGAAGAAACGCACGAGATCGAAGGCATTCATTCGACGCGGACGAACCGTTTCGCCTTCATTTCGAAGCGAGGGAGCGATCCGCTGGGGACTGTGGCGACTTCCGCCTGGAAATGCCATCGCCTTCGGATGCAATCGGCGACAAGCGCAGCCAACTGTGTCGATTGGGCTGTCGTCAGGCCCGGCGCCGGTTCGACGTCGATCTTGATGTGTTGCATTGCCTTGACGGTTCGCAGCTCGATCCGGAACTCGGCGACGTCGGCAATGCTTCGAATCGCGTCTTCCAGGGCGGCGGGATAAAGATTGTTCCCGCGAATCGTGAGCATGTCGTCGGTGCGACCGAATATGCCACCGGCAAGATGAAGAAGCGAAGAATGCGGGCTGCCGGGAGCTGGTTGGGAGGGCTCCGCCCGCACGCGATCTCCGGTTCGGTAACGGAGGAGAGGGCTCCCCGCGCGACCGAAGTTCGTGACGACCAGTTCCCCTTCTTCACCGGGGGGGACCGGTTGCAACGTCAGTGGATCGAGAATTTCGGCAATGCATTCTGTCTCGAGCACCGTGAGTCCTCCGGGGCGGTGCTCCTCTTCGATGGCCAGGGGGCCAAGCTCCGTCATTCCCCAGTGATCGACAACCCGCGCGCCCCAGGCTTCTTCGATCCGCTTTCGCGTCGCAGGAATGTTACCGCCCGGTTCACCAGCCACGAGGATCGCCCGCACGGCACTGTTGCGAAGATCGACCCCCTGCTCGGTAGCAGCTTCTGCGAGCCGCAGGGCGTAGGTGGGGGTGCAACACACGACCGTCGCCTGGTTTTCTATCAGCATCGCCAGTCGGGCGGGGCTGCTCAAGCCGCCCCCCGGAAGGCACAAATGACCCAACCGGTTCGCCCCCTCAAAGCCTGCCCAAAACCCCAGGAACGGCCCGAATGAGAACGCAAAGAACAACCGGTCGTCTTTGCGCAATCCCATCAATTGAAAGAGCTGCTGCCACGACTTCAGCAAGCAGTTCCAGCTTTCGGGGGTGTCAAGCCAGCGGAGAGGGACTCCGGTTGTGCCCGATGTCTGGTGCAGTCGCGAATAAGCCCCGCGGTCGTAAGTCAGATTCGAGCCGTAGGGGGGGTGGGCCTGTTGATCGGCAAGGATTTCGGCCTTGGAAATGCAGGGAAGCCGGGCCAAATCGGCCAGTTCGCGGAGCTGACCGTCGTTGATTCCGGCGCGCGCCAGCCGGTCGGTCCAAAACCGATTGCGGGGCACGATTTCGGCCAAAAGTTGCCGGAGCCGCTCGGTTTGAATGCGGACGATATCGGCTCGCGACAGTTGATGCAGGTCAGGCAGTTCGGCATTCATAATCGGGTCGGGCGGTCCAGTTTATCCAATTCGCATTGTCGACGCGGGGCGCACCATTTTCCAGTCGTTCAAGTCCCTTCGCCGCCGGGTCGATCACATGTGGAGTATGGCAGCCAACGGCAAACACGAGCAACTGCGACTGGGCTTTTTGACCGCCATTGAAGTGCCCGACAAGGGATTCGTGGGGGGCCTGCTGGTGACGAACCAGTGCGGTCGCCCGCTGGAATTCCAGTGTACGGCGCCGGTCAAGCCGAACGCCACGCAGGAGATTCTTTACGGCCCGACGCTCGAAGCGTTCATCCTCGGCGAGCTGATCGGCGGGACTCTGGTGGAAAAAGCCGGTGTCAAACCGCAACTGATCCTCACCGATCGCGAGCAGATTCTCGAATTGCGGAACTTCATCGATCAGCCGCTGGCGCTGGTCGGAAGAACGTATGAAGCGGCTGAGACGCGCGACGCCGACGGCACAAGAAACGTGAAGCTCGGCCGGCAGATCGTACGGCTCCATCCGGCGCATGAAGCCGATCGCGGCGCGCTGTCCGGATGTCGTG
>JAGVKR010000117.1 GCA_020050375.1 Planctomycetales bacterium | reverse complement strand
GGCGGCATCGCCCATCAGGACAGCTTTGATCTGAAGCCCGAGGCGCCGGAAACGGTGCGCGGCGAGTTTCGCCCGATTGCAACCCGCACGCCCGGCATCGAAATCTGCGAGCACCTCCCGCGGCTGGCTGAACAAAGCGAGCGGTACGCCATTGTCCGCTCGGTGGGAACCAACAGCGACGGACACGAAGAGGCCTGCCACGCGCTGCTCACCGGACGCCTGGATTTCCCAGCCTGGTTCAACGTCAACAATGTCCCCAGCCCGAACGAGTGGCCTTCGATGGCGGCACAGGTCACGCACGCTACCTGCGGCCGGAACAATCTGCCGCCGGCGATCGTTCTGCCGCAGCCGAGCGTGAATGAAGTGGGCCGGGTCCGGCCGGGCCAGTACGCCGGCCGCCTGGGGCCGCGGTACGAAGCCTGGCATATGCAGATTGCCGCGCCGTGCGTGCTCGGGAATGGGGCGTGCCCGAATTGCTTTCGGTTTGACGGTTCGCCATTTCAGCACGAATCGAGCACGATCTTCGACACCCCCATGCTGACGCTCCCCGACGGCGGACCGCCGCGCCTGCAGGGACGACTGGGGCTCCTCTCGCGGATCGAAGCGCAATTGCAGCAACTGGAGACGACCGCCGAATTCGGTAACCTCGATCGTTACCGCCGGCAGGCGGTCTCGGTGCTGGCCGAACCCTCGGTGCGACAGGCCTTCGACGTCGAGAATGCACCCCCCGAACTGCTCGAACGCTACGGCAAGAACAAATTCGGGCTGTCGCTCCTCATGGCATATCGACTGGTCGCCGCCGGAGTGAACCTGGTGCAGGTGAATCTCGGCAAGAACTCTTCGTGGGACACGCACGTCCAGAATTTCGTGAATCTGAAGGGAAACCTGCTCCCATACCTCGATCGCGGAGTGGCCGCGCTCCTCGACGACCTCGCCGAAAGTGGCCTGCTCGACGAAACGCTGGTCGTCGTGACGGGCGAGTTCGGACGCACGCCGAGGATCAACAAAGATGCGGGGCGCGATCACTGGGGACCGGTGATGTCGCTCTTGCTGGCCGGCGCCGGCGTGAAAGGGGGTCGGGTGATCGGCGCGACCGACAACATCGCCGCGTATCCGATCAGCGACCGACAAACCCCCGAGAATCTTGCCGCGACGATTTATGAAACGCTGGGGATCCCCCGTGCGACTGAATGGACCGATTTCGACGGCCGTCCGCACGAAATGTATCGCGGCGAGCGAATCGGTGGACTCACTTGAGATGCGCGCGGATGAACGCGAACGCATCGCGGTAAGCGTCTTCAATAATCTGCTTGTCGGCGCCGCCGAATCCGTGCTCGCCGTTGGGGATGCTCACAAAGCGGTGCTCCACGTTGTTTTTCTTCAGCTCGGCGGCCATCAGCACCGATTCGTCGTGAGGCACGTCGGTGTCCTTGTCGCCGTGGATCAGAAACGTCGGCGGATAATCGGGGGTAACGTTCTTGATCGGCATATAGGGATAGAATTTCTCCGGCGAAGCAAGCGGGTCCCAGCCTGAAACGCCCTTCGGCCAGAGTCCCTGTTGTCGGCAGTAGAGATAGAAGTCTCCGCCCTTGCCCTTCCGTTCGCGATCGTCCGAGATCGCCTTGCCGGAAACTCCGCTGTAGGCTTCCTCGCGCTCGACCTTTCGCGGGTTGTGTCGCGGGTACGGGCTGGGTTTCGCGTACCAGTCGGCGACGAGGCTGCCGTAACCGAAGAGCGGAACCAGCGCGACCGGTCGCGGTTTGACGCGGAATCCCGCCGTCAGCGTCAGATACCCGCCCGCCGAGCCCCCCGCGACGGCGATCCGCTCGGGATCGGCGTGAAACAGCTCGGGCCCTTTCTCGCGGACCCAGCGGAAGGCGTCTTCGATGTCGGCGATGATTTCCGGAAGCTGCGTCTCGGGAGCGAGGCGGTAGTCGATGGAAACGAGAATGCATCCGTTGCCGGCGAACTCGTTCTTGAAGCGGCGATCGATCCCCTCGCGGTTCCCCATGATGAGCGCCCCGCCGTGAATCCAGACGAGCACCGGCTGCTTCTGGTCGTCGTCGCTCCGGTAGACATCCGCCTTGATCTCCAGGTCGCCGACTTTTTTGTAGGTGTAGGTGGTCTTCTTCGTCTCGGCTGCGAATACAGAGGAAGTGAACAGGCTCATGGCGATCAGCAACAGTGCCCCACGGAGTCCAGATGACAAAGGGCGATCGAAGCGAGAGCCGGACATGGTGTTCTCCGTGAATTTCAGACAGGACTTGAAATCGACCGAACCTAACCGACCTCTTTCCGACGCGGATGATCGCCTCACGATACTCCCAGACGCCTTTGTGGTAAACCGTTGACGATCCACATCCGCACGCCGAATCGCTTTTCAAAGGAGACACACGCGAACGGAACAACTAGGAAAAACCCGGCGCGGATTTGCCGAACTCTGCCGCAGCCAGGACAAGTTCAGAACCACGGAATACACTGATAACACGGAAAAAAGAAGTTGAGGAGCTGGCGACGCTCAGCCGACTCGCTGTTCCGGTCACTGTTTTCCGTGTATTCCGGGGTTGTTTCTTCACCCGAACCGCGTGAATGTTCAAAGTTGGAAGTTCAATGTCTTGTGTTCCGAGGCATGCCCGGATTGGGATTGATGCCTATCCCGAAAGACCCGCACGCGAGCCGGTTGACTCGTTTGGCCTGCGGTCTTAGCATGGCGGCGAACTTCTTCAAACGTGGCAGAATCTCACCGGTATCAACAGGGGCAGGCAGCATGGCGAAGAAATCCACCAAGAAAAAGGCCGCTTCGGGACGGATTGTGATGCGGACGGGCGAAGCGCTGGTCGAAGCCGAACCGGCCTGGTCGGCGGCCGAGCCGGAAGTCGTGATCGGCGAACTGGATGGCCCGGTGGGTTATGCCATCGCCAATTTGCTCGGCGATCAAACGAAAGGGCACTCGCGCGTCTTCGCGATTCTCAATTGCGACGTGCAGGTCCGCCCCGTGACGCTGATGGTCAGCAAGGTGACCGTCAACAACACACGCTACACTAATATCCTCATGGGGACGGTCCAGGCGGCGATTGCGAACGGCGTGCTCGATGCCGTTCGGGCCGGCGACATTCCCAAAGGAAAGGCCGACGAACTGGGAATCATTGTTTCGGTCTGGCTCGACCCCAGCGTCGTCGACGAAAAGATCGACTTCGAGATCCTGTTCCAAACCAACCGCGCCGCGACGGCCAAGGCCATCCACAAAGCGATGCACCACGAACCGGGCATCGACTGGCTCCTCAAGAACCAGGACAAGATCACGCACTGCTTCCACCAGATGGCTCTGGATGAATAATAGCAGCGGCTGAGCCGGGACATGAGGTTGCGACCGCCCAGGCGATACATCAGCGTGGCATGAATCGGGCCTGAACAATGAACGAAAACGTCGACTCTCTTCGAATCACACTTCGCATTCCGGGCGACTGGTCGCATCCGAAAGAGCTTCTGGAGCGATTGCCAATGGGGGTTCGGCTGGAGCCGGATCGCCTGTTGCTGCCGGATGGAGCAGAGTTTGAATTCATTCCGATGCCGCCGGACGGGCAGTTTCCGAGAATCTTCCGGTCGGCCTGTCGCCGGCCTCCCACCGACGGGGAAGACGCGGTGCTTGACCGGTATCGAGTGAACGTGGGATTGAGCGGCGCCGGCGGTTCATTGGAGTCGGCGCTGTCGATGATGCAGGCGGGCTCCGCCATCGTAAAGGCCGGCGGGGCGGGCGTGTTCATCGACAACAGCGCCATGGCCCACGGCGGGAGTGATTGGATCGCGATGACGGAGGATGGCGGACCTGACGCGATCAGCTTTGCGTTCGCCTCGATCGTCCGCGGAACGAAGGATGTGTACACGATGGGGATGCACGTGCTGGGATTTCCGGACCTGCTCATGCGTTCGTCCGACATCGACGAGCAAGGCGAAAGGGTCGTGGAAATCATTCGCTACATGTGCGCGGAAAATCGACCGATTGACGTCGGCCATCTGCTGGCGGATGAGCGCGGCCCGCTTTTCCAGGTCGTTGGCAGAACAAACGACGATCTCGAATCCGATAGTCCGATGCACAATCCGTACGGCCGGTTGAAGATTGTGAGCGCGAAAGACATCGCGCAGGGCAATTGAGGGACCGTGCGGAGCTTTGCCATCGCCCCGATATGAGCCCGGCACGGCGTTACGTCTTGGACGTCTGTGTCTAGAAGAAAGCTCATTCGGCCAGATCACGCTCGGTCGCGCGTTCCCGTTCATGCGCGTCATCAGGCTCTTCCCCACGCAAAACACGCGTTTCTCCCCAGCGCTATCGTCTCCCCCCGCAATTGTGAACCGCGCACGTCTCGGTGACGAACGAATGCGCCCCGTCGACCTCCAGGTCGTAGACCGTCTCCTCCGACCATTCGCTCGCCACCGACCGAATCGTCACCCCTTCGATCTGCACCAACGCCGGCACTTCTTCCCTCCCCCCGTTCACGGGGGGACTGAGGGGGGGCCGTTGAACGTTAAACACGATATCCCCTGCCACAAGCGCCCCCGCCTGAACCCATCGCCCCTCTCCCACCGACTCGCCTCGCAGCCGGCACTGATTCTGAATCCCCAGCCACACTCCTTCCAGGTTGTCGTCCAACTCCGTCACCGGTACGCGCAGCACATCCAACCCAAGACTCCGCAGGAAAGCGTCGCGCCGTCGGTCGTGCTCGCGCCCGTCCGCTGTGTAGTGCCGTTCTCAGTCGATCTCGACGACGAAATGCGCGTCGCG
>JAGVKR010000048.1 GCA_020050375.1 Planctomycetales bacterium | reverse complement strand
CGAATCGACGATCTCGCGGATCTGCGTTTCGGTGCGCTTGGTGGTGGTCCCGCCGGCGACCAGGTGCTCGAGAACGTGGCTGAGACCGGCGCCGATGTCTTTGCCCTCAAAGGCGCTGCCGGTGTTATGCAGATAGCAGCGCACGGTGGCGACCGGGGCGGAATGGTTCTCCTGCACGAGAACCGTCATACCGCTGGTCAGTCGTGCGAGCGTGACTCCCTTCCCCAGCGCCTGCCGGGAAGCGTAGACGATCTCGGCCACAGCCCGCGGCCGTCCGTCGGCCTGCGGCGCGGGTTGAATGGCGGGCTTCTGGGCGAACAGAGTCACGGGACCGACGATCAGAATCAACGACGTGAGAACCCCAGTTGTCATCCGTGAGTGCATGATTCTTCCTGCGAGGGCTAACAAAGATTCTGTCACAATAAGCCGAGCTCGAATCGTCTGAGACCAGGCAAAGGCGTTCGCGTGCAGTTGATCTCTGGGAAGCGCCAGAGCGACCAGAAAACTCGTATCGACGAGGATCATGGTCGCTTGGGAAGGCCATAAAGATAGTGGTCGATTTGAGCCGCAGCATCGGTCGGCATCTGCGGGTTGTCGGGCAGTTTCTTCAGGGCATCAGCAAGATCGATCAGTGTCGGCCGGTCGAATTCTGTTTCCTGAGCAATGGCTGCAGATACGTCAAGAACGGTCCCCACCGGAAGACTGATAGGCTCGTCCGGCACGAGAACCTGCCCGTCAAAATGCGCTCGGAATGTCGCCATGATTTGCTGCCTGATTAAGTTCCAAGGATCATGGGCGCTTCGGAGTCCCGTACACGTAGCGATTGTGCTACGCGGCTCCTACTATGATAGCAATCCCGTCGCCGCAGGGAGACTTACTTCGCGGTCGCAATCACCTTTGCCGTCTTGATTGTCACCGGCGTTTGGGGGCGATCGCCGGCGCCGGTCGCCACGGCGCCGATCTTCCGCACGACGTCGAGGCTGACGGAATCGGCTGTCTTGCCGAAGGCGGTGTACTGGCGGTCGAGGTGGGGGACTTTTTCAAGACAGAGGAAGAACTGCGAGCCGGCCGAGTTGGGATCGTTCGTGCGGGCCATCGAGAGAACGCCCGGCTCGTGCTTCGTGGCGTTGAATTCGGCCTTGATCGTGTAACCCGGCCCCCCGGTTCCGCTCCCTTCGGGACAGCCACCCTGGATCATGAAGCCCTTGATGATCCGGTGAAAAATCAGGCCGTCGTAATAGCCGATTTTCGCCAGCCCGAGCAGGTTCGAGACATGCCCGGGAGCCACATCGGGAAGCGTATCGAGCGTGATCTTCCCCAGCGACGTATCGAGCTCGAGCTGGTACTTGTTTTTGGTGAAATCGAGCTCTTGAGCGGCGGCGGCGACTTCAGCTTTGCGGTTGCGGGCCATGGTGAAATCCTTCGTAGAGGCGAGGCGAACGCGACATCTCGCAGACAGCCCATCCGCCCTCGCGGATACCGGCTGCGGCGCGCTTCACTGTAGCCGATGAAGCCCGTTTCACAAGCCCTGCGCCCGCGATCGGCGCTAGCCTGAGAACCCCCGCTCGACCGGGCCTGGCTTGTCGTGACACCGTGCGTCAGAACCGCAGCCCCAGGCGGGCCATGAAGCCGGTGTTGATGTCGAAGCCGGGGGTTCCGTGCAGGAACGTCACTTGGCGGTCGAATACCCAGCCCCCTTCCAGAAACCCGGTGACGCCCCCACCCTCGGTGCGAATACCGAACAGGGCCCGGTAGTCGGCGATCTGGATTTTTTCATCCTCGCCGCCGGGGCTTTCGAGACCGATCTGATACGCCTCGACATTGTACTCGACGCCGCCGTAAACCCACGCGGCCGTTCCCCATGTGTTGCCGAGAAAGTAGCTGATCCGCGACTTGGGGAACATCAATCGAAGTTCCCAATAGTCGTTGGGCGTCCACACGACCCCGGCGTAAGGGATGATGATGTTGTCGACCCGATTCCAGAACGCGGCACCGATGGCGACCATGAACTCGGGAGAGGCCCGCAGAAAGATCACGCCCCGTGCGTCCCAGTTGAACGAATCACTGTTGACGGGGGCATCGAGGTCGCTCACGAAGGCCGGAGTGAAACCCAACTGATAGCTGATCGGATTGTTGCCGGGCGAGGCGAGTTCGAAATCGCCGGCGAATCGAAAAACGTTCGAGGGCAGATTGGGGACGCTCGGGCCCGACCAGCTTCGGTAGTTGAACTCGGGGGTCATCGAGAAGATTGTCTGGGGCAGACCGGCCGGCCAACCGGTTGTCTTCCTCCAGGCGGCATTGATTTCGAAGATCCCAAACTGCCCCGTCGCCCCGCCGCCGTGAACTCCCTCGTTGGGGAGATAGCCCACGTCATATCGCGACGACCAGCCGAACCGGTACGGCTGCGGACCGACGGCCCCGAACGAGAGGCTGGAGTCGACAAACTGCCCCGGCCCGGCGTCGGGGGGCGCCCCCATGAAAGGATCGGAGCCGTATGGCGCCCCTTGCGGCGGAACGTACGTCGACGACGGGCCGCTCGGCAAAGCGTCTTGTTCGTAGGTGCCGGGATTCTGACCGCGGACGGCCGCGGCGAACAATGTCTCGGCACTGTAGAACGTCTGCCGGTTCAATCCTTCAGACTCGGGATTGGCCGCCAGCAGAGCCACTGCGAACAGAACGGTAGCGTTCACACTGAGTCCTCCCGTGCGGGGGGTGGAAGGGAAAGTGTGGGAACAGAATCGGCTGGGTCGCCGATCCCGCGGGGTGGGGAATGTTCCAGAATCGGCTTATTGGGTCAAGGGCAAACGGGATGCAGGAATCAGGAGGCAGGGGTCAGGAATCAGGGGTCAGGGGGGGGTAGAGAAATCTGTCTCTCTGTCTCCCCCACTCTCCGTCTCTCATTCTGAGCTTCGCGGTCCATGCATCTCCACCAAACTTTCTCCGGTCGGAAAAGTCAATTCAAGTTCACTGACCCGATTTGTCGATAAAGTTTGAGGGGGCGTTCGGCTTTTGTACCCCACGGGTGCGGGTTTCCCGAACATGATGCGACATATGGGATTATTTTCCCCGAGTTGCGCCATTGAACCGTTGCGGAACCTCGTCGTATGAAGACGCTCCTCGGGTTGATTCTGGCTGGTTTGGTGCTCGGTTCGGCAGCGGTTGAAGCCGGCCCGATCCCGACCACGCCGATTTTCACCAACAAGCTTCGTTTCCGGATCCCGTTCCATTACGACGCCGACGAACTGAAACGGCTCGGCGCGGCGGAGATTCGGCTGTACGTCTCACGCGATCGCGGCAAAAACTGGCGGCGCGTGCAGTCGGTCTCACCGAATGCCGGGAAGTTCACATTCGAGGCTTCGGGAGACGGCGAATACTGGTTCATCGTTCGAACGGTCGACCAGAGAAACCATGAGCACCCCGAAGCGACCAGCTCCGAGCCGGGGTTGCAGGTGATCGTCGATACCACCCCACCGAAGCTGCAGCTCCAATTGAAGCCCTCGGGAGCCGGGAAAGTTGAGCTGTCTTGGAACGCGTCGGATGAGCATCTCGACCCGACTCTATTGCGGCTCGAGTACATGCAGCCCGGCGTCACTGACTGGGAACCACTTTCCGTCGTACCCAAGGCGGTCGGAAGCCACAGTTGGATGATCTCGAAGGAAGGGCTCGTGGCCGTCCGCGGATCGATCAGCGATTCCGCGCGAAATCTGGCACAGGACGAGGTGCAACTCCGCATCGCGGGACCGGGCCAGGCCGTTCCCAAGCCACGCAATCCCAGCCAGCGTCAGCCGATCGCCGGTTCGAAGGGAGCCCCTTTCGAAGACCAGGCACTCTCGATGCCCGATCAATTCCCCGGCACGAGTCGGACGGCCGCCAAACCGTCCACCGATTCCGAGACGGCTGAGCGCGACGAAGTCGTTCCGTTCCGAACGGCGCGAATCGCGACCGACTCATCCGGGCCGCACAACAGTTTTGTCTCACAGCGGAGCGACGAGTTTCCCGGCGCGCCCGTCATCACAAGCGGTCGCTCGGCAACGAAGGAGCCCGTTTCGGAACCGGAAGAAGCGACTGTCTCTTCGGATCGCATGCGGGTCGTGAACAGTCGACGGTTCCAGATCGGATACAAGCTGCACGACGTCGAATTGGCCGGAATCGACGCGGTCGAGCTGTATATCACGCAGGATCACGGCGCGACCTGGTATCGCTACGGCGTCGATCCCGACAAGCAGAGCCCGGCGCAGATCGAGGTTCGCGAAGCGGGGACCTACGGATTCGCCCTCGGAGTCCGCACGGGCAAGAATGATTCGACCGACATTCCTCAGGCGGGCGACGCGCCGGCGCTGGAAGTGACTGTCGACGAGACTCCGCCGCAAATCGAGCTGCTGCCGCTCCGCCAGGGGCGGGGCAATAACAACGACAAGATCCTGATCCAATGGAAGTATGCCGACGAGTTCCCCGCCGATCTGCCGATCGCACTCTACTACGCCGGCAGCATTGACGGACCTTGGCAGAAAATCAGCGACTGGACGGAGAATACCGGCAAGTTCATCTGGAAGGTCGACGCCAACGTCCCGACGAAATTCGTCGTGCGGATCGAAGCCCGCGATCGGGCCGGCAACACGCAGACCGCCGAGACGCCGAAGCCTCTGCTGCTGAACCAGACTCGCCCCACGGCCCAATTTCTGGGAGTCGAGCCGACGAAAAAGACGTCGCCGAAGTAGACGGAAATCGTCGCGCAAAAACTGCGCCGAAGGTAGCCCCGGTCGCACGTCGATCTGCCTGGCCCATTGCTGCCACCGGTCGAATTACCGGAGACTTGGTACAATGGCGTGATGAGCGAACGCCGAAGGCAAGCTGGAATCGGATTCTGGGTTGTCGTGATTATTTCGGTGATCGCGGTCTATATCCTGAGCGTCGGTCCAGTTGCGTGGATGAGGGTCCACGTGTTTAACGGATTGGAATGGTGGAACATTTGGGCGTTTAATGCAGTTTCGGTGTTCTACTATCCGCTTGAGCTCATCCTTCCGGAATCGGGACCGATAGACGACCTGTTCCTCTGGTATCTCAACCTTTGGGTGGAAACCGCGTAACGTTGCCGTGTTCGGAATCCCCCCATGCACATTTCCTGGGAGCGATCGGCGGACGGCAAGCCGGTGCGGCGACATGAGCGGCAGCCGATTGCAGGGCCGCACGTGCAGCCGTTGGCCCTTCCCCCTCGTTCCCACGCTCTGCGTGGGAACGAGGTCAGACCCTACTCGAGGATCTCGTCGATCACGTGACCATGGACGTCGGTGAGGCGGCGGTCGACGCCATTGTGGCGAAAAGTGAGCTTCTCGTGGTTGATCCCGAGCAAGTGCAGGATAGTGGCGTGCAGGTCGTAGCATAAGGCGCTGTCGACCGCGGCCTTGTACGCGAACTCGTCGCTTTCGCCGTGAGACATACCCGCTGCGATGCCGGCCCCGGCAAGCCAGGTGACAAATGTGCCGCCGTTGTGGTCGCGTCCGGTGCTCCCCTGCGTGAATGGCATGCGGCCGAATTCGGTCGTCCAGATGACGAGCGTGTCTTCCATGAGGCCGCGATCTTTCAGGTCCTTCAGCAAAGCGGCGATCGGCTGGTCGACGCTTTTGGCGATCAAGGGGAGCTCGTTGGGGATGTCGGTGTGGTTGTCCCAGTTCCCTTTGGCCCCCCCCATGCCGCTCCAGACCTGGACGAACCGCACGCCGCGCTCGATCATCCGCCGGGCAGTAAGGCAATTGCGGGCGAAGTCGGCGGTTTCCTTTTCGCCCGTGCCGTACAGCTTGTGCGTCTCTTCGGTTTCTTTCGAGAGATCGAGGACCTCGGGGGCGGAGAGCTGCATCTTCGCCGCCAGCTCGTAAGAGGCGATGCGGGCTTCAAGCCGCGTATCACCCGGATTCGCTTCGAGGTGCTCGCGGTTGAGGCGGTTCAGCAGCTCGAGGCCGGCGGTTTCGGTCTCAGGGGTGATCTGCCCGGCGCTGCGTGGGGGAAACAGATCGGCGATCGGCACCGGAGCGGTGGGACGGATGATCGTCCCCTGATGCGCCACCGGCAGAAACCCCGACGAAAAATTTCCGGCGTTGTTGTAGGGGAGGCCGCGCGAATCGGGCAGCACCACAAACGACGGTAGATTGTCGGTGAGCCGCCCCAGCCCGTATGAGAGCCACGCCCCCAGGCAGGGAAAACCGGGCATCAAGAAGCCGGTGTTCATCATATAGCTGCCGGGACCGTGAATGTTGGTCTTCGACTTCATCGCCATGAGAAAGGCCAGGTCGTCGACGCATTCGGCCATATGCGGAAAGACGGAGCTGACCCAGCGCCCGGTCTGGCCGTGCTGTTTCCACTCGAACGGACACTTCATAACGGCGCCGGGAACGCTGGTCGGGGCGGCCTTGAGACCGAAGTCGACCATTTCCCCGTGGCGCTTGATGAGCTCGGGCTTATAGTCGAACGTGTCCATCTGGCTGACGCCGCCGTTCATGAAGAGCTGGATGATCCGTTTGACTTTGGCCGGATGATGCAGCCCGCCGTTGAACTCGGGGCGCGGCTCGGCAATTCCCGCGAGCGCCCCGTCGCAGCCGAGCAGATG
>JAGVKR010000060.1 GCA_020050375.1 Planctomycetales bacterium | reverse complement strand
CTGGCGCCGGCGATGCGCCGCGTTTACGACCGCCATCTCACCAACGACTGGGCGCTTCACAGCGGCGAGCCCGAAACCTGGGGACCGGTCGAAGGCATCAACGACGCCGAGCTTTGGGAAACGCATCAGTTGCTCAAAGACCAGTTGCTCGAATTCGTGCGACATCACCTCGCCCGATTGGGAGAATTGCGCCACGAATCCAGGCAGACGATCACGCAGTACCGCCGCGCGCTCAGTCTCGACACATTGACAATCGGCTTCGCCCGGCGTTTCGCAACGTACAAGCGGGCCAATCTCATCTTTCGCGATCTCGACCGGGTCGCAGCGCTCGTCAACGATCCGCAGCGCCCCGTGCAATTGGTGTTTGCCGGAAAGGCCCACCCCCAGGACAACCCCGGCAAGCAGGTGCTCCAGCAGATCGCCCGGCTGACGCGCGATCCGCGATTCCTCGGCAAAGTCGTGTTCGTCGAAGACTACGACATCAACACCTGCCGGCATCTCGTCCGGGGCGTTGACGTCTGGCTCAACAATCCCCGTCGCCCGCTCGAAGCGTCCGGGACCAGCGGCCAGAAGGTCGTCCTCAACGGGGGGCTCAACTGCTCGATTCTCGATGGCTGGTGGGCCGAAGCCTACGACGGCACGAATGGTTTTGCCATCGGACAGGGAGAGACGCACACATCGCACGAGATCGAAGATCAGCGCGAGGCCGATTCGCTTTACCACGTGCTCGAAAACGAAGTCATCCCCCTCTACTATCGGCGCGACGACGACGGCGTTCCCCGCGACTGGATCGCACGAATGAAACGCTCGATCCAAACGCTTGGTTGGCGTTTTAGCGCCGACCGGATGGTGATGGACTACGTCCGTCACTGCTATTTGCCGGCGGCCGGCGGTTGCTCGAGTGACATGAATCGCGGATGAGAGGCGGGCGGCGCCGAGTGTGTGAAAGTTTCGGTCGCGTAGGCTTTAGCCCACACGATAGAGCATCTCGTGTGGACTAAAGTCCACACGACGAACTTTCACTCGCTCTCACCCTGATTTCAGTTTCGGCCCGACGAACCAGCAGAGGCGACCGGCCCCCAATGCCGGCTCTTCTGGAAAATCGATCGCCGCGACGAAGCCCTTGCCGAACGCGATTTCGCCGCCGCCGATGAAAGCCGAAACGGCCCGACTCAAATCAGGCTCGTGCCCCACGAGCGCCACAGTCGATACGATCGAGGGGGACGACTGGCGGGCCAGTTCGACGAGCGCCTGCGGCTCGGCGCCCGGGCTCAGGATCTGCGACTCAGACACGTCCTTCTTTTTGAGTCCCAGCCCCTTGCGGGCAATCTCCGCCGTCTGAGCGGCGCGCACGAGCGGACTCGTGACGATCACCGATGGTGTCGTCGTCTGTTCCACGAGCCAGTCGATGAAGCTGCGGAACTGCCGCTCTCCTTTTGCGGTCAGCGGCCGCGCTTCATCGGGGCCGTTAAATTCCTCGCGTTCCGCCGCCACCGCGTGCCGGATCAGCCAAACCTGCATGACTGTCTCTCCCCTCGTTTGTTCTGATCCGTTCCTTCGGAAAACCAACGAAAAAAATCGCGGCGCTCCGAAGAGCGCCGCGGGACAATCTTCACACGTCGCACTTTCGCGACAGCCTCATTTCTTCGCCAGCTCGGCCTCGACCGCGCTCACCACTTCGGGTGACATCGGATCGACTTTCGGTGCGAAACGAGCGACGACTTCACCGTTGCGGCTGACGAGAAACTTCTCGAAATTCCAGGTAATGTCACCGGGGAACTTCGGATCCGTTTCCTTCGACGTCAGGAATTTGTAAAGGGGACAAATCCCGTCTCCCTTCACGACGACCTTTTCCAGCATGTCGAACTTGACGCCGTAGTTCTTCTTGCAGAACTCGGCAATTTCCTTATTGGAGCCCGGTTCCTGCGAGCCGAATTCGTTGGCCGGAACGCCGATGATCGCCAGGCCATCTTTGCCGTATTTTTCGTGAAGGGCTTCGAGTGGCTTGTATTGTTTCGTGAGGCCGCACTCGCTGGCGACATTGACGAACAACACGACTTTTCCTTTGTAGTCAGCCAGATCAACGGGGCTTCCGTCGAGCTTTTTCATCTTGAAATTCAGGACGGGGGGCACTTTCTTGTCTCCCTTTTCCTCCGAGTTGACTCCTCCCGAAACGACCGCCAACAACATCGACGCCGCCAATACGGCTATTGCTTTGCTCATCACAAGATCTCCTGGTGAATTGTCAGGGTCCTTACTTTCGTCCGCGGCCAACCCCATGCAGGCTCAAACGGATCAACGGATATTGATTCTAGCTATGGGGCATGGGATTGTGTAGTTGTCGGGCAACCGGGAAAGGATTCGGGATTCAGGATTCAGGGGAAAAGAAAGTTGGAGCGTATCGCCGCGAATACGCGTCACATGTTCCCGGCGATATGCCCGGGATTCTGTCCTCCCTGAATCCTGAATCCCGAATCCTGAATCCTGAATCCTGGTAACACTTCAGCCGTTTGAAGCGGTCCGAGAGGGAAGCGGCGGCAAGTGGCCAGTGGTCAGGTATTTTCGAATGGCGTGGATGGT
>JAGVKR010000085.1 GCA_020050375.1 Planctomycetales bacterium | reverse complement strand
GCAATTCATTTCGCCCATTCCGACCTGAGCGGCGTGGCGCTGTTCGAAGAAGCGTTCTACCACGGAATTCGGGCGGCCGAAGAAGTCCTGCGAAGCCGCGGCGTGGCGTTCGAGTCGATGATCGGATGAGTCCGCTGTGGCAACATCGCGACGCCAGCCGTGTAAGGACGAATGCAGGACGAAGCCCGAAAGACAAATGTCTAAGGAAAACCAAAAATCAAAAGTCAAAACAAGCCGAGGGCATCGTTCGAGTTTTGTCTTTCGGATTTCCTTAGACATTTGATTTTCGGGCTTCGTCATTTGGAGCAAAGCATGGCTGGGCTGTCTGCCACGAGTTACACTCAAACGAAGTAGAGCGAAGCAAGACTTGTGCGAGTTGATTTCATGTCGGGATTCATGATCGGCGGTTGCGTCGTCCTGGTGGTGATTGCGGCGGTGCTCCTCGGGGCGAAGCCACTGCGCAACTGGATGTGGCGGCGCGAGCTCGAGCGGGCGCGCGGCGAGTTTCGCCGGCAGCGCGAGATGCTCGAAGCGAAGTTCTTCGACCTCGCGTCGCAATCGGGCAAGCCGCGCGATCTGCGCTGGCTCGACTGCGAATGGCTCGAAGCGGTGTCGTTCGCCCGCGATCGGCAAACCGGGCTGCTGACGGCCTTCGTCGCGGTCAATATTCGCTTCGAGGCGGTCGAGGGGGGAGACATGGAAGGAGTCGCGGCGGTCAGCAACATTCGCGACGCGGCGGCCGTCTTTCATTACCAGGCGGGACGCTGGGGAACCGGCGGGCGGGCTCTCTTCAACATGAATCCCGCCGATGCCCTCGTCCGACTGAACACGCAGTTCGAGCCGCTCGGAAAGTGAGCTGGTTCGATTCATCACCGAAATTCTCCCGGTCAACGCGTGTCGCTCGCCGCAGGAGTCGCGCTCTTCGGCGTCATCGCATGCTCGGTGCGAATGAGCAAATGCCCGGCCAGCAGCAGGCTCATGATTGCCAGCGTCAGGCTGAACCAGACGGAAACGTGAAAGGAATAAGTGGGCGGAAGATGCTCCGGTCCGAGCGTTTGACAGACATGCCGATGATGCCAGGCGGCGTAGGCCGTCGCGACTCCGCCGAGGACGACCAGGGCCACGCCGATCGCCAGCGATCGATAGAAGGCCGTCGGATCCCCGTTCACTCCCACGTGCCCCTCGAGCGACATTCCGAATTTGGCGACGACGAATCCCAGGCCGACGACCGAAACGCCGGTTCGCACCCAGGCGAGCAGGGTCCGCTCCGAGGCAAATACGACGCGGGGATCGTGCGGTTCGGGCATGGTGTGCTCGCTTTCGGGACGGTGTAAAAAATCTCTCTCGGAAACGGATGGAACTCGAGTTCTATTCTGCCGGCAGGAAACCGTAGAAGCGGCCCATCCAGTAGGCGTGGAGAAAATCCGCCGCGCCGGTTTCCTGCTCGCGGAACAGGGGCAGCTCTTCCCACTTCGGTGCGTCTTTCATGCGATACGCCCCGCCCGGCCCGCCGGCGATGATTCCCCAGGGGGTCGCGAAGAGCGACGTCGCCCGCGGAATTCGCCAACCATTCATTGCGGGCAATGTCGTTTTTCCTTCGTCGGTCGAAACGATCAGCTCGCCCCCGTCGTTGATCTTCAGCCAGCGACCGTCCCCCAGCTTCAGCCATTCGCGAGGATTCGCTTCGACAAACTTCGGCTGATCGCTCGCGGGGGCCGCGCGCCAGCTCGTGCCGCCGTCGCGCGAGACAAAAACCCCCGTGTCGGTTGCGGCCCACACTACGAACGTGCGCGAATCGGAAGCGGCCAGGTTCTTCACGCTGGCCCCCATCAGGCCGTTCGACACGTTCTGCCACGTCTTGCCGCGGTCGACCGTGCGAAAAACTCGCCCCCCCGAATCGGTGAACCACGCCACCTGCGGATCGTCAAACGCGAACTGCATCGATGTGATCGCCGGCTTGAGCCAGGCGTCGAGCTGGTACGGATTGCTCTTCCAGACGTACTCGTTGTCGAGCGGCCGCTCCTTCATCGGCAGGGGACGGGTCGATTGCAATCGCCGCCCCATCCGCGACGATTCGTTGATCTCGATCTCGGGCCGGATCGAATTCATCACCGGACGATAGACCCGATCGAGGGGAAACTGCACGAGCGACTCGCGGGCGTCGCGCAGGGCTTCCACACCGTGCGGCACCTCGGAAACGTTGGGGGGCGTCGCGCGAGCCGCCGCGTCGCGATAGCGCTGGAGCAGCGCCAGCGTCATATAGTTGAAGAGCGAATTCCCCTCCGTCCAGTTGTGCTCCCACAGCTTGAGGAGCCAGTCGTTGTAGCGCGAAAGCAATGCGGGATCGCGTTCGTACCGAATCAAATTGTAGAGCGCCTCGTACGACTGCCCTTCGGAGCTGTGATCGAGTCGGGCCATGCGTTCCATAGAAATCGGCCGGCCGAAATAGTCCGGCTCGGGATTGTTCCTATAGCGCTCGACCACGCGGCCATACATCGCCCGATAGTGCTCCTTGCCGGTGATGTGATGGGCGATGAGCAGGTCGGGGAGCAGCATCAGCGAAGCCCGCAGCGGCGCGTGGCTCGGCGTCTCTGCGCCGTAGCGCCGCAGCTCGCCGCGATACTTCGAGACATAGAATTCGTCGCGCGCCGGATCGGGATCGAAGCCAACCTGGCCCCACATCGTCGGCTCGCCGTCGACGTCGATGATCAGGCAGTGGTTGTCGAGGAGATGCGTCATCAGCCGATCGACGTCGTGGGCAATGAACTTCTTCTGCTCGTCATCGGCGGCGAAATCGAAATAGATCGCGTAGCCGTACAGGACGGCGTTGAAGTTGTCGACGCTGACGTCGCCGTACCAGCGGTAATCGGCATAGGCTCCCTGCCCCTGGTGCCATTCCTTCGAATCGGCCCCGTCGCGCTCCCAGTCGGCGACCGGACCGTGACCGGTGACGTAGCCCCGCGCGAGCAGGCCGGGCTTGCCCGTGACTTCCTGGAGAATTCGCAGG
>JAGVKR010000357.1 GCA_020050375.1 Planctomycetales bacterium | reverse complement strand
GCTGCCGAACAGCAGCAGCGAACGCCCGATCGACATCTGATCGCCGTGCTGCAACACGCGGACCTGCACCGGATGGCCGTTGATGCGGGTGCCGTTGGTGCTGTCGAGATCGGTCAGAATGATGCGGCCGCCGTCTTCCTGAATTTTGACGTGAAAGCGGCTGACGCGCTCGTCGTTGAGCTGAATCGAGTTGTCTTCCTCACGGCCGATCGTGACCGGGGTGGAGAGATTCGAGAAGACGCGCCCGCGCTCGAAGCCTTCCAGCATCTGAATGGTGATGCGAGCCATGAGACGACTGCCGAAACGACGCCGGTGCGCAGTGAATTTCCCCTCCACAACTTTGTAACACGGACAATTCGCCCGAGTCAAGAAGGTGGCGGGAGTCTCAGCCGGCGGTCATCCCCTTCGAACGGAGGGAGCGGTTGCCGAATCCCTGACCGTTCCCGACGATCGCCGGATCCTGCGACGTGCGGACTTCGCGGCGCGCCTGTTCGAGCGGCGAGAAGAAATCGACCAGACGTCGATCGTACTCGTCGGAGGCGACTTGCCGAGCCATGTTGTGCTTGGCGCCGGGGACGATCCAGACGCCCGCTTCGCTCTGGCCCGCGCGGGCCTGCAGATTGAGCGTCATTCGCGGAATGACGTACGTGTCGCGCTCACCCGAGAGCATGAACACCGGCTTGTCGCGCAACTGGCAGACGGCCTTCTCGATGTTGGCGTACTGACAGCCGCGGCGGACCTCGCTGACCGAGCGGATGACCCACAATGTCGACGTCATGTGCCAGCGGGGCTGCATGCGCAGCATCCATTCGGGAATGTACAATCGCCCCCAGCGGGCGGTGAAGTGCAGCAGCATCTCGTTGCACGAATAGGCGCCGTCGGTGCAGACCTGGCGGACCGAATCGCACTGGGCAGCGGCCACCAGGGCCGCTCCGCCACCGCGGCTGACGCCGAACACCCCCAGCGCCAGGTGCCGCAGATCGGGACGATTGCCGATGTACGCGACGGCCGCGAGAACGTCGTCGACCTCGAAGCCCGTGAGCCAGCAGGTCGGCTCGTAGCCGGGCATCGTATCGCTGTCGCCTTGATTGCGAAAATCGAAGGCGAGGACGTTGAAGCCGGCCGCGAGGAGCCCTTCGCAATACGCCAGGGCTGACCAGCGATCGGAATCGAGCTCGTGGCAGAACAGAATCAGCCCGCGCGGCTCTCCCTGCAAGGTGCGGAACAGGCTCCCCTGCAGGCGGAGACCGTACGAAGTAGGAATCGTGATCGCTTCAGCCGAAGGGTCATGCGGATAATGCTCGGACCCGAAAGGGGGCTTCCCCTCGAAGATCGGCAGCGCAACTTTGAGGACGACGAATTGGAACAGAAGTTCCAAGCCGACCAGCGAAAGTATCACGGCGATCAGAGCCACCGAACCCACGATGCTCCCCCAACCGGTGCTGCCGAATCAATCGAGACTGAAGCCGAAAAGCGAACACCCGCCCACCCGACCGCCTTCGCTGTAGCCGCGTCATCCCTCGAAGGCCGCAAAGATCAAAGAGATGTTCTGTCCGCCGAAACCGAAGCTGTTCGAAAGGGCGGTTGTCACCGTCGCCTCGCGAGCCGCGTTCGGAACGTAATCGAGGTCGCATTCCGGATCGGGCGTCTCGTAGTTCATCGTCGGCGGAATCACATCGTCGCGAATCGTGAGCAGGCAGGTGATGGCTTCGACGCTGCCGGCGGCGGCGATCAGATGCCCCATCATGCTCTTGATGCTCGACACGGGCGTCTGGTAGGCGTCGTTCCCCAGCGCCTGGCGGATCGCCATCGTCTCGACGCGGTCGTTGACATCGGTGCTCGTGCCGTGCGCGTTGATGTAATCGATCTGATCGGTGTTGAGCCCGGCATCGCGAAGGGCCATGCGAATGCACGAGACAGCGCCGCGCCCTTCGGGGTGCGTGTCGGTGATCCGGAAGGCGTCGGCGGTCGAGCCGTATCCGACGATCTCGCCGCAGATGTGCGCCCCGCGCGCTCTGGCGTGCTCGAGCTCTTCAAGAATGAGCATGCCGGCTCCTTCGCCGAGGACGAAACCGTCGCGGTTTTTGTCGAAGGGACGAGAGGCGCGGGTTGGCTCGTCGTTGTGCGTCGAGAGCGCGGTGAGCAGATTGAAACCGGTCACACCGAAGGGATGAATCATGCTGTGCGCCCCGCCCGAAAGCATGACGTCGGCGTCTCCGCGGCGGATGATTTCGGTGGCTTCGCCGATCGCCTGGCTTGAAGCGGCGCAAGCCGTCAGGCAATTGAGGTTTGGCCCCTGGGCGTTGAACAGGGCCGCCAGGTGGCCGGCGGGCATGTTGGGTTCCTGCTCCATCTCGAACACGGGATTGAGCTCGCGCAGGCCGGCGCGGGTGAAGTGCTCGAGATCGATCGTCCCATCCTTGCGGGCTTCGCTGATCAGCTTCATGAACACGGGGAAGTCCTGCTGACCTTCGCCGGCCCCCAGATAGACGCCGAACCGGGTGGGGTCGACCTGGGTCGCCAACAGACCCGAATGGCGGACCGCCTCGGTCGCGGCGGCGATCGCAAACGTGACATTTCTGCCGGAGAAGGCATATTTCTGCGGATCGTCGACATACCGCGACAGGTCGAAGTCTTTGACTTCGGCAGCGATGCGGGTGGGAAACTTCGAGGCGTCGAAATGCGTGATGCGGCCGATGCCGCTCCCGCCTGTACGGAGCACCTGCCACATGGCTTCGATGTCTTTACCAACCGGCGTGATGGCCCCCATGCCGGTGACGACGACGCGCCGTCTCATAGTGCAAATCTCCGTGACTGAAATCCCGTCCGTGAATGCCGTCGGGCTGAAATTCGCCCGGCTTCCCCAGCCGACCCGCCGTGCTCAGTGTAACAGACCGGTCGGTTTGAGGTTAGTCCGCGACAGGGTTCGGACGATCGGCACTGGCGCGCGCCGATCCATCTCCAGCCCGTCCCACGTCGAGCACGCTGAGCAATCGCGTGGTGAACACGAAATTCCTCTGGTCGATCTTTGGCGCGCCGTCCTTCTGCGCCAAGTGCGCGAAGAAGATTTCTCCCTCGGCAACCAACCTCTGCCCAACGCGGGCGTCACATTCGACGCAACCGCCCTCATCGCCGGAATTGGTCAGCCGTGCGGTATACGTCAGCGTATCCCCCGGACAGGCCCAACTGTGAAACGTCATTTTCGGAATCTTGGCGAGCACCACCACATGCCGGAATTGCTTCGACTCGCCCAGCAGAATCCCCCCGGTTTGCGCCAGGCCTTCCATGATCAGCGAGCCGGGCATGACCGGGAAACCCGGAAAATGATCGTGCAGGTGGTCTTCAGCCATCGTCACGTTCTTGATCGCCGTGGCGTACGATCCGCTCTGGAATTCAACGAAGCGATCGATCCAGATCCAGCGCATGGAATCACTTCTGCCGGCGAACGCCGGGCGGTTGAGAAGACAGCCGGCAGCCTCCTTACGCTCCCGCGCCGGCCAACTTCTTCTGCACGAAGTTGACGATCATCTGCACGGTGAAGAGTTCCTGAATGTTCTCGACCTTCGGATTCTTCGCGAACTTGTCGATGTCGGCATGCGGCATCCGCTTGCGCAACTCGGCAATGCCCGTCGTGGTCACCACGCCGTCTTTGACCAGCGTCTGGTCGGCGGCGAGGCTTTCGGGGAACAATTCCCCGCGCGGGATTTTGATCGAAAAGTTCTTCTCGAGTCGAAAGACGATATCGAGAAAGTCGATCGACTCGGCCCCCAGATCGCCCACGAGCGTGGCTTCAGGGGTGACTTCGTCGTCGTCGACTCCCAAGGCGTCCACCAAGGTCTCTTTGACGTTGGCGTAGATTTCGTCAACCGTTGGCATCAATTTTCCTCCGCAACCGAGCGCTGCGCCGGCGAACAGCCGCCTGTCAGACGCTCATTATTCTGAAATTCGCCAAATCAACCCACAAACGGCGGGATCTGCCTCAATGAGGCGCTGAACCGCCACGATCGTATTTTTTTCCGCATATCTCAGCGACCACTGAACCCATTCGCCGACGGTCAACGCCGAACCGGCCTTAGAAACCACCGAGCGTCAGCCCACCGTCGACCTTCAAAACCTGGCCCGTGATGTACGAAGCGCCGTCGCCGACCAGAAACAGCACGGCTTGAGCAATGTCGTCGGGCTGCCCCAGACGGCGCGCTGGAATCGCCTTTTTGATTTCGGCTTCGGCGGCGTTCCGAACCGCCGCCGTCATGTCCGTCTCGATGAAGCCCGGAGCCACGGCATTCACCGTGACGCCGCGGCTGGCCAGCTCTTTCGCGAGGCAGCGGGTGAACCCTTCCACCCCCCCCTTGCTGGCCGCATAGTTGGTTTGCCCCTTGTTTCCCACTTCCGCGGCAACGCTCGACATGTTGACGATTCGCCCGTAGCGTGCCGACATCATCGGCCGCGTCACCGCCTGACAGAAGTTGAAGACGCTCGAAAGATTCGTATCGATGACTTCGCGCCATTGCTCTTCGGTCATCATCGCCAGCAGCGTGTCGCGAACAACGCCGGCGTTATTCACCAGGATGTCCAGTTTGCCCCATTTCTCGATCACCTTTTGAACGGTGTCATCCGCCGCACTCTTGCTGCGGACATCGGCTTGAAGGCCCCAGACATCGGTCGACGTGGACTTGAGCTCGGCGACGAGTTGCTCGGCGGCGGCGGCGTTCGACTGGTACACAAAGGCGACTTTCGCCCCCGCACGGGCCAATGTCTGAACGACAGCTCGCCCGATTCCGCGACTGCCGCCGGTTACGAGCGCCGTTTTGCCTTCCAGTTTCATAAGTCCGCCATCGTTCATTTATTGTGAATCACTGCTGCGTGTGCGGTTGATCGACTCATGGCCCGCCCAAAGCTGGGCGAACAGCTCACGTGCCGCCTGGATCTGCACGGCGTCGGACGGCGCCAAACCCGGATCTCGATCGACCAGATTGAATCGTTCCAATGTCAGACGGGCGCTCACTGCGGCCGCTCCGTCCACCGTCCCATTCCCCTTGAAGGTGCATTCCTTTCCGTTCCATCCCTGGAACTCTGCCGTAACTGTCAAAGTTCGGCCCGGTGCAACGAAGTTGACGAATTTGACGGCTCGCGCCTGCTTGAGCAGAATTGTGCTGTGGGCAAAGTCCTCTTCGTGGCGGACCCACCAGGCCGCCGTCTGGACGAGTGCTTCCACCATCAACACGCCAGGCATTACGGGGAAGCCCGGAAAGTGATCGGCGAGATACTCCTCTGCCAGAGAGAGGTTTTTTATCGCCGTTATCGACTTTCCCGACTCGATCGCAGTGATCCGGTCGATCAGCGTGAAACGCATTCCCCAGCCCCAACTTCCGACAAATCGGTGAATTTAAGAACGGTGAGTATATTCCGCATAGTTGACTGCCACAAGCCTTAGCCCGCGTGCGATCAAATCTCGCTGATTTGACCCCGCGCCGGTGAGGTCTCAAGCCTGCAATACAAGGCTCAATTCACGAGCGATATCAATCGGCGTTATCGCTCAGGCCTCGGGGCTCAGCTATTTCAGGCCGAGAGTCACCACAGTTCCGTCATAACCCGCCCCCGCGTCGGCCGGCCCGGCGAAGCTGCTTGAGAAAACCCGGGGACGACCCTCCCCTCAGCGTATCCCGATTTTTTGACAGAGTCCGCCATGGGACGTAGAGTCTCGTAGCATCCTCTCCATTGACGCCGCCCCTGACACGCGTGTTGACGACATGAGTCTCGCCACGGCGCTTCCGACTTCCGATCAAGCCCAACGGTTGCCCCCGTTGAGCGCAGACCGAGTCTTAGAGTCGGCCGTACTCGATTTTCGGCCCGCTCCGAAACCGTTTGCGACTCCGTCGCGCGACACAACGCGGCGCCGCGTCGTCGATCGGGCCCGTGTGTCGCTGACGAGGATTCTGCGACGCCTCTTTCGAAAGATCGAATCGCAACCGGTCCACTCACTCGAGCCGGCAGCTTCCGAATCCGCGCCTTGCCGCAAGATTTTTTCAGACCCGCGGCCACACCTGCTCGACAATCTGATGCAGCTCGACGAGCTCGATCCGCTCCCGTTTGTTGTGGATGAGGCGAACGGAAGCCAGCGGCCACAGTGCGAAGGGACTGACCTGCCGATTGTTGCAGGCGACGCGGATTCCCCGTTTTGCGTCCTGGTCGAGCAACGGGAAGTGACATCGGATGCGTCCTCACGCCCGATTTTTGCCCGCTCCCAATCGACGGCGGCTCTTGAATGCCCGCTGTTGGATATCAACATGAGCGGTATCGCCATCCACGCCGGGCAGACTTTCTCGCGGGGCTCCATTCTGGACATCCGAATCAAGGTTGCCTCGCCGGAACGTGTCATTGAAACGCGTGGAACCGTCGTCCGCTGCGAGCCGTCGAAGGAAGGGGGCTTCCAGGTGATCTGCCGTTTGGAGAAATACCTTCAAATCGCGGAGATCCGTGACATCGGCCGCGATCTGTTCGCGTCGTCGATCGTCTGATCGGAACCTGAACGCATCAATGCCGACTCATGTGTCCATAACTGCATGACGTGCGTTCGGCCCGCTATGGTTGATTCGCGCGGCAAACTCCCCGTAAAAACTTCAAGTATTGAATTCGATTCCGGCGGATTTCTCTTGAGTTTTTATGCGAGGAATTGATATCTTCGTCCGATGATAATGTGCTGTGAAACGACCCATCCTGTAGAGTCGTCACAGTCTTCTTTTCCAATCCGGTGGCATCGTTAGTAAAGGCTGCAGTCATGCACGCGACCGTGACGGAACTCGATTTCATTGAGGAGATTCGCCTGCGTTGTTGGGCGCGCGAAAATTACGTCGCCTCCGACGACCGAGACGAATCATGGCATCCTGTCGTGCTCGACGAGATGCGAATGAAAGACCTCGAAGCCAGCCCCGATGACGACGAATTGGTCGTCCACAACGACGGCACATGAGCCACTGGCTGCTCGGCAGCACGATGGCGGCTCTTCGGCAAGAACGACTGATTCACCGGACCAGCATTGAACCCTGCGCTCCTTCAGGAACGCAGGGTTTTG
>JAGVKR010000127.1 GCA_020050375.1 Planctomycetales bacterium | reverse complement strand
CCAGGTCGGTTGGGCCGGCCTCGCCAGGTGGAACGACGTCGTGGCGGATCGTCTGCCTCGGCGCCGTGGTGATCGACGCCGATGCAAGCCGGAATCCGCACCCTTCACTGCTGCCGCTGGCTCTTGAAAGCGTACACGACGGCGGCAATGAAACCGCCCGCCGCCAGCAGGGCGACTCCCACGAAGACGAGCGGCAGAGAGCGGGAATCGGCAGGAACCAGCTGGACGCAATCCAGGGGTGGGCTTGGCGGATTTTTTGCGATGGCGGTTCCTCCGGGCGGGATCGCTACCAACTCCGCTTCGTTCGTTAATTCTGCCGAGCTCGCGGGCGACTCCTTCTGCGGCACTTCTCCCGTTGAAAGCAGCGTTTCCCATTCGGCGGCCAGCAACAAGTCGAAGCCGGGGTTCAGGTCTTTCACCTGGCAAGAGCAGGGCCCCACCAGAAATCCGGCCGAGCTGTGGATGTTCTCAGCCGTGATGCCGGGGCCAACGAGAGGCAGCAGTGCCCTTCCGCGGCCAAAGACCGGGAAGAGCATTGCCTCCGACCGTTCCGCCAGATCGGGCTCGCTCCCCAGGAGCATCGCCACGAGCGCCTGTTCGGCATCATTGCCGCGCGGCACCCGCAACAGCGAGAACGCGACACGGAGCGGGCCGCTCGTCGAGAGCTTGTCTTCGGGAGCGTCGGTCAGCTCGGGGAGCTTGAGCGTCTGTTCGAGCTTCTTCAATTCCACCTCCAGGCGGGCGGCCACTGCGTCGTCGGCATCACTCTGACCGCTCTCGACGAGCAACCAGACTGCCGTCTGACCGTCGGCAAGACGCCGGATGAGCTCGGCCCGAACGGGAGATTTCATCAGCCCGGCCACCGTTTCGAGGCTGAGTGCGACCGATTGCACAGGCGCATCGATCTTCAGGTGGTCCGGATACTGCACCACCAGGCCGGGGAGCTCCAGTTTCTCGTGCTTCGCGTACAACTCGCGGTCGGCATCGCCGAGATCGCTCACATCGACGGCGCGAAACGAGAGATTGACCCGCATTTTGTCTTCTTCCGCAAGCATCGGGGCGATCTGGGCCTTCTGGTCGTCGGCGAGGGGGCCGCGGTGGAACAGAGTCACCCGATACGCATCAGGCCGCCAGTGCTCCAGCGCGTAACGAAAGACCGGCACGTTGCACGCCTGCGCGATCGCGGCCCAGGCGATCACGACGACACCGAACAAAGCCCAAATCGACAAACGAGTCGACCGACTTGCAGCACCATTCTTCGAGCCGTTCGTCATCACCAACCCTCCGCATGAATTTCGACGCCGCACAGGACCGTCTTCCGCTCTTTTGCACTTTCCACCGGCGCCAGTTCGATCACCAGCTCTTCCCCAACCTGAATGCCGGTGACTTCTTTGACCAGAGTGCGGTTTCGTCCGCCGGCTTCGCGGACGATATCGAGTGCGGGAATAACCGTCTTCCCCTGCACGTCCACGCGAAAGACCCGCTCACCGGGTCGCAAACTGTCGGGCTCGATGAAGTGCAACCGCACAGTGTAAGCGCGCGCCGGCTCTGTGGCGGACGCCAGCTTGATCTTCAGCGTTTTGAGCCCCTTCATGCCCGACGCACCGACCCAATTCGGCCCCGGCCCGGAGATCTGCGAGCTGTGCCTGCGGAACCACTCGGGCTCTTCCGAGTCGGTCGTCACGGCGATCGTGGGCGAGGGGCCGCCGACGCTGGGATGCTCCAGCCACAGCGTGCCGTCGTCGGCCTTGCGGTCGCCCGGAGCGGCGAGATTGATCCCGAGCTGGCGGACGCGCTGTGTGTGATTCTGCGCGCCGAAGAACGTCCACATTTCGGCATCGGGCATGTGAACCATCGCCAGCGACGTCTGATTCTGGTAGCTGCAAATGCAGGTGCGCGTGTAGTCGGGCGCGGTGAGCACTCCGCCGGCGACGACCAGGTTGTTCGAGCAGCTCGAGCGGAACCCGCCGAAGTTGCCCGTCCCGCCGTCGTTGCAGAAATCGAAATAACCGGCGGCTCCCGAACGGAACGTCAACAGATGCTCGGAGGCCATCGGCGTGTTGCAGCCGTGGTTCCGCATCCAGCTCCACTCGACCGGCTCGCCGCTTAAGGGATGGTCGCGTTTTCGCAGCTCGCCTGTTTCAACGTCGCAGGCGCTCCCCGCCATCAGGATCAGGTCGTGATGGATCATCGCCGGCCCGGAATACGCCGGTTTGTCCCACAGGAGCGACCCGTCGCTGCGATAGGCCCGCATCCCCTTGGGCTCGTCGCTGAGCGTGTCGCGCGCGGTGCGCCCCGCTTCGACGAGCACGTCGCGCTCGTCCGAATAACTGAGCCACGTGCCGAAGATGTCTTTCTCTGTGCTCCACAGCTCCTGGCCGGTTTTCAGGTCGAAGGCCATCAGCCGCGGCGGATGCGGCGGCTCTTCGCCGCGCCGCTTGAGCCGCGACAACTGCGGGCCCGAGAGCCGGTCGATCACGAACAGTTTTCCGCCGCCGATGCAGATGGCGTTGTGCCGGAAGCCGCTTCGGGCCGTCGCCGACCACAACACTTTGCGTGACAGCCGATTGATGACGACGAGCCGCCCGCTCGACGAATAGCGATCGTCGTCCGAACGCACCGTGATCGGATTGGGATCGACGAGCGGATCGGCCCCGCCGATGAGATAGTTCTCGAAAACGTTGATGTAGCCCCACGTCGGGGCGGAATCCGCATCGGGGGCCGCGGGGAGCGTGAACTCGGCGACCTCTTTGCCGGTAGACGGGTCGAGCTGTACGCAGCGCTTGCCGTGGGCGACAAAAATCCCGTCGCGGGTCGCGATGTAATTGGTGCCGGCCGCGTTCGCCCCAGGCTGATGCGCCGTGTTGTCGTAGAGCGCGCCGACGCCCGGCAGCGGTGCTTCCCACAGCAGCCGGCCGGTGTAGATATCAGTCGCCCGCAGGAGATCCATCCCCTCGATGAACAACCGCCCTTCGACGACCTGCGGTTGGGGTCCATGCCCGTGACGGGGCAATACGGCGTCATTCGTCGGGCCGCCGAACCACAAGAGCCCCAGCGGCGCTTTGACGCGCTTATCCTTGGAGACGCGCGTATTGGCGGCGTCCGCATGCTCGTGTGTCCAGTCGGCACTTTCGGGGAGTGGCCCCGAGCGACTCAGCCAGGAATTCTCCGCCCCCGTGTTCCAAACGGCACCGGGCAGTTCCTGATCGTTCAGGCGCCCGGCAAGTTTCGTCGCTTCCGCAAATGGAGTCGTAATGCGGACCCTTCCATTAAAGGGTCGCAAGCTGGCGAAAATCTTTCGAATCAGCGCTTCCCGATCCTGCGCCTCTGGCGGAAGTTTGTCGACGAAGGCGGCCTCGAGCAGATACGGCGGCAACTGGATTTCCAACGGATCAGCGACAACCACGGTCGCCCGGTCGCCGCCGATGGATTGATCGCGAAATTCGTTCCGCAGTGCGTCGGCCACTTTCCGATCAGGCTCGACGACGACAATCCGCAGCGTTGTATTCCGCACCAGGTCTCTGACGAACTGGCCCGGGTCCTTGCCGATGACGAGGCAGTAGCCTTCGAAATGACTCACATACAAAAGCGATTTGAGTCGGACATAAGACGCCGTTTTCGTCGTGAGATCATCGGCCGGCTCGGTGAGCTCATGCCGTTTCGCTGAAACGGCCGTGCCGCTCACAGCACCGTAGCAGTGAATCTCCCCTTCGCGCGTGACGGCAAACAGGCGATCGTCGGCCGCGACGAGGCTGGCCGGCGTTCCGTCGATCTCGACCTGCCAGGCCGGTGTGGCCGGCCCCGACTTGGGGAGCGGAGCCGTCCAGCTCAAGAGCTTTCCTTCGCTCCCCGCATACAACCGCGAGCCCGACTTGATCATCGCAGTCACTTGCGGCGATTCGAGCTTGCTCAGCGTGTCGATCGTCCACTTGGCGAGTTTGACCTTTTGCCCCTTGCGATCGAGCGTCTCTTCCATGACCACTTTCGACGACTTGAGATTGAGGGCGCGCAGCTCGTGGTTGGCGTAGTCGTAGAACTTCCCGTCGGCGAAAGCCATCTGTTCGCCAACCAGCCCGAGAAACTTTTCCGTCGCCAGGTCAAACGCCGCGCCGCCGTTGACGATCAGTTGATCGACGGCCGCCACGGTCGATCCCCCTCCCACCTTGGCGTTCTCGTTGAGCTGGTAATAAACCAGACGCCCAGTCGCGCGGTCGTAGCAGGCAGGGATCGATCGGCCGCCGGGAACCAGCACCTTGTCGCCGATCACGACCAGCGCTCCCTGCGGCGCCACGCCGGCGAACGAGTCGGCACTGTGCGGCTGCTTGATGTAGATCGAGCCGTCGCCGTCGTTCGTCCAGACGACTTCGCCCGTTCTGGCGTCGAGCGTGTGCAGGAAAATCCCCATAAAGGGCCAGATCCCGGCGGCGAAGTACAGTTTGCCATCGGCGATCACAGGCGCACCCCGCGCCGGCCACGTGGAGATCAGCCGTTCGTTCCCGAGAATTTTTCGATCAGAAGGTCCGCCGCGGAACCGCCACGCCAGCGATCCGTCTTTCGCATTGAGGCAATATAGGTATCCGTCGTCGGAAACGACGTAGAGCTGCCCTTCCCAGGCGAGCGGCGCAAAGCGGACCGGACCGTCCGTGAAGAACCGCCAGACTTCATCGCCGCTGCGCGTGTCGTACGCCGTGACGCTGTTGTCGTGCGACGAACCGACAAATAACCGCT
>JAGVKR010000537.1 GCA_020050375.1 Planctomycetales bacterium | reverse complement strand
CCTCGCCTGCCTGCCACGTCTCTGCCGCACGAATTGCTCCCCATCAGCACCTCGACTGCCATAATGGCCTGTCAGCGAATCCCGAGCCGAACAGTATTGTGCCTGTCCCCCTTCCTTGGGCTGTGAACGGTTACGGTGTCAGCAGACCGGCGACAGGAACGTCGCGGCGTTCATTGGGTTGAATTTCAAAATCCGACAACTGCATCGGTTTTTGAATTTATCCCCCGCAACGAATCGCCCTGTTTGATCGAGACGGGCTGATTTCTACCTACGGCTGTTTTCGAAAATGTGCAACTGCGCACATTTTCGAATTTTTCGCGATGATTCGCCACGCGGTCGCAGATGTGACATTGGCGAGCCGCATGCCGAAGCGGGTCGTTACGGCATTTGGCCGGTTCCACTTTGCGGTTCCGGGGGGAATGCATAGAATCGACACATGGTCGGCCGGGCTGAACCTTGGCGGCGGTTTTTGTGTCAGGCGATGATGCGGTCGGCTGCGCCTCGCGGCTAAACTTTTTCCTCGTGACACCTATCGTTTCATGCGCAGCGAATCTGAAACTCCTCAATCCGACAATCCGTTTTCGATCCCCGTGGCCAGCCGGTTGCGGCGGTTGCCCCCGTATCTGTTCGGGAAGATCAACAAACTCAAATACGAGAAACGGGTCGCCGGCGTCGACGTGATCGACCTCGGGATGGGGAATCCCACCGATCCCCCCGATCCGATCATCTGCGAAAAACTGGCCGAGGCGACGCGTGACCCGCGAAACCATCGGTACTCGGTTTCGAACGGCATCGCCAATCTCCGCAAGGAGGTTTCGGCCCGTTACTGGAAGCGGTACGGCGTTCGGCTCGACCCGAATTCCGAGGTCATCGCCACGATCGGCTCGAAAGAGGGGTTCAGCCACATGCTGCTGGCCCTGTTGGGACCGGGGGACACGGCCATCGTGCCGGCCCCTTCATTTCCCGTCCACGTTTACGGCGTGATCCTCGCATCGGGGAACGTGATCGCTCTCGACGTTCGCGATCCGCAAAAGTATCTCGAAAACATCGCCTACACCTGCGAGCACCTCTATCCCCGGCCGAAAGTCGTGGTCGCCAATTTTCCGCACAACCCGACGGCCACCTGCATCGAGCAGGATTTTTTCGTCGAGCTGGTGCGGCTGGCGAAGAAGTACGAATTTCTGGTCATCAGTGATTTCGCGTACGCCGACATCTGCTACGACGGTTACGTCGCTCCCAGTTTTCTCGCCACCCCCGGCGCCATCGACGTGGGGGTCGAGTTCACGACGATGAGCAAGAGTTACAGCATGGCCGGCTGGCGAATCGGCTTCTGCTCGGGCAACTCCGAGATGGTCCGTGCGCTGGCGACGATCAAAGGGTATTACGACTACGGCATCTTCCAGCCGATTCAAATTGCCGCGATCATTGCCATGCGGCATTGCGATGCGGCGATCGAGAGCATGGCGGCGGAATACCAGATGCGACGCGACGTGCTCTGCGAAGGACTCGAACGACTGGGCTGGGACATCGAGCGTCCGCGAGCCGGGATGTTCGCCTGGGCCAAGATCCCCGAACCCTGGGACAAAATGGGCTCGATCGACTTCTCGATGATGCTTCTCGAAGAAGCCGGTGTCGCCGTCAGCCCGGGCCGCGGCTTTGGTGACGATGGTGAAGGCTACCTGCGCCTGGCGCTCGTCGAAAACGAGCATCGACTGCGTCAGGCCGTGCGCGAGATCGGCCGCGCGACCAAGAAAGAAGCGAAGGCCGTCGTGTCGTGAGGCTTCTGGAGCCGCGAACGGATTGCGCGCCGTGCCGGTTCAGCCGAGCGTTTTGAGCGGCAGATCGACCGGCATGTTCAGCGCGGCGCTGCGGGACACGGCCTCGGTGAACTCCATATACCGAACACCGGTGGCGAAGTCATTGAGACGAACCTTTTCTTCGCCGCGGATGGCTCCGACAAATTCCGCCTCGACGCGCCAGCACCCGCGCTGTTCGGGGGGAATCACGATCGCTCGCAGGGGTTCGCCCCCCGCGCGGCCACAATAAAGCAGCTCCTCCGGCGCCATCAGGTATTTGATGGTTCCCCGGCTGCCGTACAGATGGATTTGCTTGCCCGGCCCGAACAAGGTGACTCCGCTGAAGTGGTAGAGTCCCCGAGCCCCACCTTCCAGTTGCGTGAGCACTTGAATGCTGTCGGGAACCGTCGTTTCGATCTGCCCCTGCGAATCCTGGGCGGGGCGCCGCGGCTCGAAGAGCTTGGTGTGCGCGAAAACCCGCGTGGTCGCAGGCGTCCAGCGCGACATCGTTTCGTGCAGAATTCCCAGAGTCAGCGCGTTGACGCCGCTGATCTCGGCATCCTGTCGCCAATGCGCCAGTTGGCTGTAATCCCAGAACGCGTCGTCGGCGCCGATGACGACGACTTCCCGGAGGTCGCCGAGATATCCGTCGTCGATGATGTTGCGGACAAAGGCTAGCTGCGCCAATCCGAACGGGCTGGGGACAATCTGCGTGACCAGCTCGGGATGCGATTGGGCGGCGGTCAGCATGCGGTGGGCTTCGGCCGCCGTGCGGGCCATTCGCGCT
>JAGVKR010000314.1 GCA_020050375.1 Planctomycetales bacterium | reverse complement strand
GGTTGTCTCAGTTCTGTCGGCCAGGGCCAACACGTCCAACCGGAGACAAGACGGAACCGCGGTCGGTGAGGGCCAACCGACGTGCTAATTATGACTCGCCCGCCGCATCCCGTCAAATTTTCTATCTGACTGAGTGGCTTGTGGTTGCGCCGTCTTACCGATTCGTAATTCCCTGTTTCTCAGGTAAAGCCAGATGGATCGGCGCAAGCCGTCGATCCCGCAGAACAGGGCAGAAAGCCGGTCCTTTTCTGCCCGTCGCGCGGCCGTTACCGGTCTTCGATGATCACTTCCGCCGGGGTGGTGCGGAAGGTGTTGACTGTCCGGTCGACGCCGTTTTCGATGCCGTTGAGCACGACTTCGTCCAGCACGACGACGATGATCCGCTGCGCGAATTTGTAGAGTTCCCAGGCGCTCCCCTGAACGGTATCGATGACGGTATTCGTGACCGGCGCACCGAGAACGGTGCGGCGATGCGCCTTCGTGGCGAGCTTGTTGTCCAGCCGGGTGCCGCGTTCCTGCAGCCAGTCGACCGACTGATCGACGCGCCGCAGATTGCCCACCGAGGTGAAGCTGTAGTCCGACAATGACACTTCGGGCACATTGAGGGCCTGGACGCCGTCTCCCACCCAGGGTCGGCGGTTGTGTGAGACGCGCCGTTCTGCGCGTTGGATCGTGCGATCGACCTTCGTCCGACCGGGCGTGAAGGGGGAGAGCAGATCGTCGACGAGCCGGAACACGCTCCAATCGCCAATCGCCATCGCATCGTAGGCAATGTTGTTCAAGTCCCAGCCGTTGTTGGAATCATTGATCGAAAACGGAGTGTGCCCATACACCTGGATCGGGGTGTAAACCAGCGGCCGCCAGGCGCGGAGATCGAAATCGCGCCAGTACATGGGCCGTTCCAGAACCTTCGCGTCGCTATCGTCGTCGTAATCGACGGTGCGGTGCGGGTTCTTCGACTGACGCTTCGCTACGGCGGGCGCCTCGGGAGTTTCGTAGATATTCCGCAGCGGCCGACCGTCGAAATTCTCGATATCGAAATTCGTGCCGGTCAGTTCGAGAATCGTCGGAGTGAGATCGGCCAGGCGGCACGGGGCCTGGACGCGAGCGCCGCGGCGAACATTCGGGCCGGAGACGTAAAACGTGGCCCGCACCGAATCCGCCAGCGGATACCCGTGCGTCGTGCCAGGGGTGTTTTGCGTCGCGAACAGCCATCCGTGGCGGGCCGTCACGACCAGGTCCGGCGCGTATTCCTGCTCCTGGATTCGCAGCCCTTCCTGCCAGAGCATGTGCCGCGTGAGCGTGATGACGCCGTCGGGATAGTCGCTTCCGGCCGTCACCATGAGCCACGTGCGTTCGTCGTGGAACTTCTGGAGAAATGCGCGGCGGACGCGCTGCGACAGGCCCAGCGGGTCTTTCTCCGGAGCGGGCGCCGGCTGCCAGACGATTCCGCCGTCGGCCGCCGGAGCCACGCCGGTGACGGGCGTGTATCGGTACATCCACTGCCCGGTTTCGGAGCGATACCGTTCGATCACGGCGTCGCCACGATCGGCGGTCGAAATCAGAATCGAGTTCTCCCCCGTCTTCATCAGCACGAGATCGATCGGATGCTGTTGCGTGCCGTCGTCGTGGACGGCCGACGCATTCGCCAGCGACGCAGGCAGGTTGATCGGCTCGAGGTGCGGGGCAAGGCGATACGCCAGCAGGTCGGCCGGGCGATTGGCGCTGCTCCAGTCGTTCGACTTGAAGTGCCCGCGCGGCAGGAAGAGGCGGGCCGCTCCGTCGGAATCGCCGTCGATGAAGACGAACTGGCGATTCGAATCTCCGTCGTGCCAGTTGGCCGTTCGATGCTGGCGGACCGACATCCCCAGGCCGCCGCCGACCCAGCGCTTGTCGGTCGTGATCTGACGCGAGGCATAGAAGAATTCGTTGGCTACGTCGAAACGGGCCAGGTGCGTGCGCTCGCCGCCGAGGTGGCCGTGATCGCTGACGAGAATCAGGTAGGTCGACTGCAACCGGCCCTGGGCTTCGAGCTCTGACACCACGTCGCCGACCATTTTGTCGGCCCGGGCAATGGTGCGGCGCGTGCTGCCGAACTGTCCGCGGCACTCTTTGTGGCTGACCGAGTCGGTTTCGGGAAGCCAGATGACGGTGACCGGCTGATACTGGCGAATCAGGTGCCTCAAGGCATAGTGCGTATTGGCGTCGTCGATGTATCGCCACGCCTCGTGTGCCTGAAAATACGGCATGAAGCGGGTGATGCTGCGGGTCCAGAGCACCGGGGGAACTTCCGTCATGATCGGGAGCACGCCCGTGGCCCAATCCTGTCCGCGCGTCCGCAGGTAGTCGTACAGGGCCGGCGTGGAGCTTGTCTGCGACGCGCGGAAATTGTCGGCTCCCTCTTTTCCCTGGACCAGGCCGACCGCCGCCGCCTCGGTTTCCTGAACGACCTTGTCGAGGCCGTGCGGCCCGAGCAGCTTCTGACTGCGGTGCGGCCCGAGCGGTTCGAGAAACGAGTCGGATTGGAGACGCTTGCGGCTGAACCGCACCTGGCATTTGACGCCGTGACGGTCGGAGAAACAGCCGGTCCACATCGTGCCGTTCGAGGTGATCGTATCCGAAGGGAACGCCGTGAATGTGTTCGTGAGGTACGTCCCCCCATCAACGAAGTATTTCTTGAGATTCGGGATGTGGTTCATCGCCGCCATCTCTTCGACGACGTCGGGACGCAGGCCGTCGATATAGAAAACGACCACCGAGCAATTGGGGGCGGGGCCGCCCCCTGTCAGCTCGAGCGGAACTTCCTGTCGGAACGAGGCTGGTTGAACGTCGGTGGGCTTCAGGATCTGGGCGAAAAACTCTCCCTGGTTCTGTGCGGGGTCGAAATCGTTGATTCCCAGATACAGACGGCCCGACTGCTCGGCGACCCAGCTTTTGTTGGATCCCACGAAGAACGGCTTGCCGTGGCCGATCCGACCGATGAGCGCGAAGCAGGGCGCCGGCCCTTTCCCGGCGGCAGGCAGCGGGAAGTCGTGATCCTGCAGTGCGTCGTTGTAGAAAAATGTGCCTTGCGGTCCGACTTCAGTTTCGGAATCATCCTTCGGCTTCTTCAACCGGGCGATGCGGAGACGTCCGCCGGCGGTGATCGTCACCGCTTCACCGGCCGCCAGATCGACCCCCGTGTCGGACCACTCGGAATTCCCCGCAATCAGCAGTGCGTCGGGAGGGACGACATCGTTCGTGGAGACGAGCGGCATCGATCCGGATCGCGGCGTGCATCCGGGAACTCCGAGCGCGACGGGCGCAAAGAGCGCCCCCCACAGCAGGATTGCCAGGCGACAAGACCGGCCTCGAAGGCAGGTAGACGGTGAGTTCATCAGCGAAGGTCGATTGGAGAGCACCGCGTGTGTCCGGGCAGCCTGTCGCGAGAGGATTGGAGCACCGGCTCGGGCGAGCAACGTCGGCAGTCTGCGTCGTGGGCTGGCCGGTTGTCACGACCGAAATTGCCCGAGGTTTCGCTACGACGGAACCCAGAGAGAGAATCGTCGCCACCCGCAAAACCGCATCACGCAAAGGGGGACGCCTGGACTTCACGAGTCGGCCCACGGTCCGCCTGTAACGGCTGATCCGTTTGTGCGGAAGTTGTCACGTCGGAAGGAGTGCGAGCAGCGCGAGCTTTGCCGAAAAGTCAAACTTTGACGATTACGGCGATTGTGCCGATGTCGCGGACCCTTCTGGGTCTTGCGACAAAACCCGATGAACCTATAATGTAGGCCGCGACACGGGGCGGTAGCTCAGTTGGGAGAGCGCTGCGTTCGCAATGCAGAGGTCGAGGGTTCAACTCCCTTCCGCTCCACTCGATGCAACCCGCTGACAGCAATTGTCGGCGGGTTGTTCGCTTTGACGGGGCAAGACATTGCGGCGAGCGGTCGCATCGCCTTTCGCGTTTTGTCGCCGGGTGCCGTCTTGTCAGAGAATGACCCCCGATTTGCACGAAAAGTCAGAAATTGGTGCAAGCGTTGATGCAAGCGACACAGGCAGATTGTCTGTTCCGGGTGCTCTCGCAGTGTGCCGCAATTGACGTTCGGAATCGAGCGGTCGCGGGCAACGAGTCAAGCGCCCCATGCACGTCGAGCAGCTTCGGATCGGTGTAGACGTTCATCGGTGGTGTGGGAGGGGCGGAGCCGTAAGGCTCCCCCCTACCCCGTTTTCCGGATATTATGCTACGTCGAATTGGCGAGAGTTCAAAATCGTGGGCTGCACGCCGAAGCAGCGCGTCACAGGCACGCGTGGAGGGGGCTCCACGGTTTCGGCCATCACCCATCGCGGCCAATTGCTCCTTCTGATTGCACGATCAGCGAATCGCCTCGGATCAGGTCATTGACTTCCAACCTTCCCAGCGCAAAGCGGGCGCGGTATGGTAGCTTTCGCTTGGGGCGCGATGACCGGTTGGGTTGTCGGGTCCATCTCGTGACGAGCGGAGTCCAGGCAGGCATCACGGAAGGTCGGCGATGGGAAGCAAGTCGCAACGCAGGAAAGAACGGCACGCCAAAAAGCGGAAAGAAAAGCTGAAAAGGCAGGCGCAGTTGCAGGCCCGGCGGCAGGGATTTCAGCACCGGTCCGAGGTTGTGATCGGCAGCAACGCCCGTCATCGTCAGCGGCTGTCGCGGCAGATTCCT
>JAGVKR010000099.1 GCA_020050375.1 Planctomycetales bacterium | reverse complement strand
GGTGATCGACACGTGTGCGGTGGCGAAGCAAAAGAATTTGTCAATCGTCTCGGGTCTCTGCTGGCGCTATCATCCCGCCCAGCGGGCCGTGTTTCAGAAAATTCACGACGGAGCCGTCGGCGACATCCAAACGATCCAAGCCACTTACCTGACGGGGACTCTAAAAAAATTCCCCCGCCAGCCCGAATGGAGCGACATGGAGTTCCAGCTCCGCAACTGGCAGCATATGACCTGGCTCTCGGGCGACTTCAACGTCGAGCAGCATGTCCACAGCCTCGACAAGGTCGCCTGGGCGATGAAGGACGAGCCGCCGGTGAAGTGCACCGGCATTGGCGGCCGGATGGCCCGCAGCGGTCCTGAATCGGGAAACGTCTATGACCAGTTCAGCGTCGTTTACGAGTACGCCAACGGGGTCAAAGCCTTCTGCACCTGCCGGCAGGTTGATGGCTGTACCAACGACGTGACCGACCACATCATCGGCACGACCGGGACGGCCCACACCCAGGACGCCTTCAACATCACGAACGAGGGGAAGGTTGTCTGGTCCTATGACGGCAAGCGCAGGGGCGAACTCTCGATGTATCAAATCGAGCACAACGAGCTGTTCGCTTCGATCCGCAACGCCACGCCGATCAACAACGGCGAGTACATGAGCCGCAGCTCGCTCCTGGCGATCATGGGGCGGATGTCGGCCTACACCGGCAAGACGATTACGTGGGAACAGGCGCTCCAATCCAAGGAAAGTCTCGCGCCGACGAAATACGAATGGGGGCCGCTCCCGCTCGCTTCGGTGGCCGTTCCCGGCGTGACCCCGTTTGTTTGACCGCGAAATTCGTTTGGCCGGGAAATTGTGCGTCAGAACAGGTCTTCCGTCGCAGAAGGTCTTGTGATAATTTACCGGCCGCGTGTCCGGTTCTGGTGATACGGAACATATCGTCGGCGTTCTGCCGTCAGAAATGGAACCGTCGCATGTCGAGCAGCAAATCACGGATTGTCGTGAAGCACGAAAGCGTTTTCGTGTTTCGAGCTTCAGAAAGGATCTCTGAAGCGGGGGGGCCGTTAATCGCTCTCTGAATGGGTGGAGAACTGCCCATCGATGCCCGGAGGCAAGGAGGCCCATAGTGAGTTCCAGTCAGTTTCAGAAGCAGGCAATCGGCGTTCAAATCCGGTGGATGATCCGCCGCGATATGCCTGAAGTGCTGCGCATCGAAAACGACAGCTTCGAGTTCAACTGGTCGGAAGAAGACTTTCTCGCCTGTCTTCGCCAGCGGAACTGCATCGGCATGGTGGCCGAGCACGAAAACCACGTCGTGGGGTTCATGATTTACGAACTCCACAAGACGAAGCTGCACATTCTCAACTTCGCGGTCGCCCCCGCCTTCCGCCGTCTGGCGGCCGGCACACAGATGATCGAGAAGCTGGTGAACAAGCTCTCGCAGCAGCGGCGTCAGGAAATCGTCCTCGAAGTCCGCGAGACCAACCTCGCCGCCCAGCTCTTCTTCCAGAGTCAGGGCTTCCGCGCGGTCCGCGTTTTGCGGAGCCACTACGGCGATTCGGCCGAAGACGCCTACGTGATGCAGTACCGGATCGACGCCGAGGTCCCCGAAACCTACGCCCCGTCGAACCGTATCGCCCAATATTGAGAAAGTGCCGCTGCGTGCGGCTACCAAAACAATCGACGAGCCGGCTCCCCTGCGAGCCGGCTTTTTTTAGGCAATTACGCCCCGAACCCCAGCTTCCGCGGCGTTTCGCAAAGAATCTGCCGCTTCGTTTCGGCATCGAGACCGAGCTCGTGGGTGAAGACGCGCAGATGCTGGGCGTAGCTGGCCTTCGGACACCACAGCTCACAGGGGAAATCGCTCCCCCACACACAACGATCGGCGCCATAGGCCTTGATGATCTGCCGGCATGAGTGGTGCATGTCGCGGAACGGATACTCCTCGGCGCTCCCGGTGACGACGTGCGACAGCTTCGCGTACAGATTCGGCGTTTTGGCCAGGGCCAGCATGTCGCCGAGAATGGCGTCGTAGTCCTTGCCTGCCACGAGATTGAGCGCGTGGTCGATCACCAGAGGGAGCCTGGGATAGCGCGCGGCGAGGGCCTCGAGTTGCGATCGGCTGTCGCGATTGATGAGCGCGCACGCCGTGATTCCGAAGCGCTGACAAACGGCGAGCAGAGCATTGTTTCCCGGCTCGTCGAGCTGGCCCGTCTTCTTATTGTTGATGAACCGCAGTCCGCGGAAATTGAGTTCTTTGATGTACTGCTCCAGCCGTGCCGGACTGTTTGCATCGTCCGGATCGAGCAGGCAGACCCCGGTGATCACGTCACGATTGTCGCGGCACGCATCGGCGGTGAAGCGGTTGTCCCAGCCGTAATACGTGAACGTATGAATCGCCGCCGCCGAGCGGACACCGGCGGCATTCAGCTCCTGCCGCAGATGGGCGATAGTCCCCTTCCCCGCCGGCGGACGATACGGCTTCTCGATGATCGGATACGTCTTGTCGTCTTCGCTGTAGATGTGGGCATGGCAATCGATAATCGGGAGCGCATCAGCGGCGGAAAGATTCCCCGCTGCCGCCGCCAACCCGACCGCGGCCGCCCCGCCGGTAGTCAGGAATTCGCGCCGGGACAGTTCATTCGCAGTCATTTCGGTTTTCTCCAAAGTCAGACACCTCTGTCCCCTGGTCCCTGACCCCTACGCCCACTACTGCCACACCACATTCCCGTCGGCGTCGAACAGCAGCTCGCGGCGGTATTTCTTGTCGAGCCCCTTGTTGTTAATGAACGCCTTTTCGTTCAGCTCGATTCCGAGGCCCGGCTTGTCGGGAACTTCCAGCCAACCGTCGGCATATTTGAATGGTTCGAGGATCAGCTCGCGCGACGGGCCTTCGTGGTCGGGGACATACTCAAGAATCAGGAAGTTGGGAGTGCTGATCGCAAAATGGGCCGAGACCGCCGTCGAGACCGGGCCCATCGGATTGTGGGGCGCGACCGTGAGGTATTCCGCCTCGGCCATGGCGGCAATTTTTTTGCCTTCGAGCAGCCCCCCGCACAGCAGGAGATCGGGCTGCAATATATCGGCTGCGTTGGCGGCGATCAGGTCGCGGAACTGGTACTTCGTCACCAGCATTTCGCCCGTCGCCAGGGGAATGTCGATCTTCTGATGCAGCCGGCCCATCGCGGCGATATTCTCGGGGCGAAGCGGTTCTTCGTAGAACATCGGGCGAAACGGCTTCACCACCTCGGCCAGCTCCTGGGCCTTGATCGGCTCGAAAATCTGTGCATGGGGGTCGAGCGCGATGTCGACGTCTTCGCCGACGAACTTTCGCATCACCTCCATCCGCTGCCGCGTTTCACGCAGCGCCTGCCCCCACGGCATTTTCTGGTAGTGCCCCGGTTGCGGACTCGTTTTGATCGCCGTGTACTTCTCGACGTGAACCGCCTGGCGCAAGCTGTCTTCAATCTCTTTCGGCGTGCGCCCGCCACCGGCGGCGCGATAGACGCGAATCCGATCACGGCAACGTCCCCCGAGCAATTGATACACCGGCACGCCGTACGCCTTCCCCTTCAAATCCCACAGGGCGATCTCGATGCCGCTGATCGCCGCATTGACCATCGACCCGCCCGGAAAGCGCGATCCGTTGTACATGATCCGGTACAAGTGCTCGATGCGCGTCGGATCCTCGCCGATCAGCCAGTGCTTGAAATAGTGGATGATCTGGTCGACCGCCTCGTCCGGCCCGACGCGATAGGCTTCGCCGATTCCATACATGTGCTCGTCGGTCAGGACCTTCACGAAGACATGGTTGCCGGCAAGATTCACGGGGAAAGTCAGGATGTCGATGATTTTCATGCGATCAGTCCGGTGAGGCTTGGGCTGCGGTCCAGGATCGTGGCGTCGTGCCCCCACTGTACCAATGCGTCACTGCGCAGCAAGCGCAGGC
>JAGVKR010000714.1 GCA_020050375.1 Planctomycetales bacterium | reverse complement strand
GTCGTTGCCAGCATGCGGAGGCCAGCTCGGCGTTGCCGTGGTCGAACCAGTGGTGCGCCAGTCGAATCGTCGCTTCGCGCCCGGCAGCCGTATGGTAGAAGCGACGGACGACCCGCGTCAGGTGCCCGAGGTCGCGGCTGCTGTCGGGGGCCGCCAGCAGTCGGCGAGCTTCGCTCCCGTGGAGAGTCTCGTAGGTGCGCTGCGCTTCGGAAGAGAGCGAGGCGAGAAACTGGTAGGCGAGATGTTGAGCGCCGGAAGGAACCGGTTGCGTTTCGAGGCGGACGAAGACGTCGTCGCCGCTGTCGAGGATGGCCTGCACCAGGAGCAGGGCTTCGGTCACACGGCCGGCTTGCAGTTCTTTCCGAGCGGTTCGCAAGCGGACTTCGACGGGCCGCTCGCGAACGAGATTGTGATGCCAGTTGTCCTCAGCCGGCGAGGGAAGAGAAGCGTTCGTCTTTTCCGGGAGGGGAGGCCCGGTGTCGGAGGGGGGGCCGCGACCCGGATCATGTCCGTAGGCCTGGCCCAGCGTCATCAGCGAAAGCAACAAGAGCGTTCCGCCGAGATTCGAACTCCACTTCATTCGCCGCGGGGCGGCGACAGACCACCACGAACCCGCCATGTCTCGTTTCCTCCTTGAAACGAACGAGGCCCTCCTGGCTCGGTCCCAAATTCTAACGGGCCCTTTCATTCCGACCTAGACCAAGTTGCGCGACCTCGCCGGCCGGAGCTCCTCTGACCGACAGTCGCTGGATGGGCAAACCGAATACCTCACCGACAGAACCCGGCGAGCCGGCGGCCATCGCGGCCCCGAAATGTTCGATCCGCATGGGTTGAATTCTCTTAAGGTGTTTTGAGATTGGCTGTTGCAGCGAACGCCGCTCGTTGACTTGGCGCGCGACAATCCCGTCGCGATGGACTCCGGGGCCTCCGAATGCCACCGTTTCGATCACGTGATGCCCCGTCGCACAGCGGGATGGCGACGGATTTGGCCCCGCGAGGAGGGGATGCGGGGGGTTATTCAGTCGTAAAACGGAAAGTCGAGAGCAGAAAACGGGATATGGGACCCGATTCTGGATTCTGAGAGGATGAGCATCGACGCTTGCGGTTTCGCCGATTTCGAAAGGGAGCGGAAACGCGATCAGATTCGATGCTTTCTTTGTGAAGTGTTCGGGAGGACATGTGGGAGATCAAGATGCCGGCGACGCGGATTTCGCTTCCGCGGCGAAGTTCCGCCGGGGTTAACCCGGCGGCTCGCGGTCCTCTGGTGTGGCTCGGTCGGGCGACCGGCCACAACGATGTTCGGTTTCTTTTCCAAAACAAGTGGACGGATCGCCGGCTGCGGCCACTAATATCAGTGGAATGACGCTGACGACACCGGAAACACGCCCGATGGAAGCGGAATACGACGCGAGTCTCGTCCGCGAGACGTTGAACGGAGACAAGTCGGCGTTCGGCTTGCTCTATGACCGCTACGCGCGGGTCGTCCGCGCGATCTGCTTCGATACGTCGCGCGACGTCAACACCGCGCAGGAAATGGCCCAGGACGTTTTTCTGCGGGCTTTCACCAAGTTGCCGCAACTGCGAAAGGCTGAGCGGTTCGGGCCGTGGATCGTTTCCATCGCGCGGCTCGTTTGCCGCGAGTGGCTCCGGTCGCGGCGGCGCGATCGACACCGTTACACGGCGAATCTTCCGGAGCCAGTGGAGGAGACGCGGACGTCCGTGATCGCCGACGATGGTCGCGAGCTGCGGCTGGCGATCGCGAAGCTTCCCGAAAACGAACGGATGGCATTACACCAGCTCTATCTGCAAGGCGATTCGGCGGAAGTTGCCCGCGGCATTTTGGGACTTTCGCACTCAGGCTTTTACAAAGTCGTGCTGCGGGCCCGCGAACGGCTGGCGGAGATACTGTCCAGCGAACAGGAGACGATTCCATGACGCACATTCCCTCCGAAGATGAAATCCGTCAGGCGTACGCCGCACTGGACGTCGATCACGATCGGTTGCGTGATGAGCTGTTGTCGAAGCTCCCCGACCGTTTGGTCACACCACGGGCTCCATCCCCCTTGCACCGTCGCAGATGGTTGGCGATTGCCGTTTCCGCCTGCGTCGTGGCGCCTCTCATTGCCTGGTTCGCACATGTCGGATTCTCCCCTCACCCGGCATATGCCCTGGAAGGCGTTCACGAACGCCTGCTCAAGATCCACAGCTTGCACGTCAAGGGATGGTCGTACCAGGTCGTACCCGACAAGGAATCAGACGACGGAGAGAAGACAATCAAGCTCCCGCTCGAATGGTACGCCGAGCGGCCGTCGCGCTCCTGGCATACGTTTTTCGGGATCTCGTCTGACGCGGCGGGTGTGCGCGTGCAAACATCGCATGTGGCGGCCGACGGCGCTCGTTCGATGGTCGCCCGGGACAGCGAGAAGCTGTTTATGATCGGTGAGACCGACCCCCTCGCCACCGAAGTCGGCGTGGAATGGCTTCTCCAGAATGTATGGACGCGACAGCTAGTGAATGGGCCGACGACCGCTTACACCCTCGTCGGCAGGGAAAGGGTCGATGGCCGAGAAATGCTCAAATACGAGCGATTGGACGAACATTCGCACGGCCGGACGCGGCAGGTCGTCTGGTTGAATCCGACGACGGGACTTCCGATCCGCGGTGCCGCATTCGATATCGATAAGACGGGAAAGGAGCGCCCCGCCAGCCTCTACGAGCAGATTGAGATCGACGTCCCTCCGGCGCCCCATATGTTTTCGCAAGAGCCTCCCGAGGGGTACGAGGTTGTGACCGCCGGCAAAGGGGACGCGGCCCACGATTACGATCCCTTCGGGATGGGGAGCGGGAGTGGTTCGAACAAACACCGCCGGGACAGCACGGCGATCCGGCACAGCTTCGCCGTCGGTAACCTGGCCATCCTCGTCTGCTGGCAGCACCACGCCGAGCGAATCAAGCCCGAGGACGAAGAGCCGGGCTCGATCGTTCCAACAGTCGAATCAGTCGGCACTGGAACGGAACGTAAGTGGGAATTGCATCCGCTCATCGAACAAACGGTCCAAGGAAAGGTCTGGCATTGGTCGCTCGTCATACCGCGCGACCGGCGACCGCTGGATGCCACCGATTCGGTGCAGTTGATTTTCAGCCCGCCCAATGGATCCAAATCGAGCTTTCATGCCTTCCCACTGCGATTTCCTGACGACAAACTGGCAAAGATTCTCGCTCGGATGCAGGAATCGTATTCGTTGAACGCAGAGAGAATCTCGCCAGCCGAACCGCTGACACCCGCCCGCTTGCGGGAGAAGGCGGCGCAGATTCTCTCGCAGCCGGCGGACAAGCCGTCGACCTGACGGCGACGGAGCTGATGACCGCACGGAATTACCGAGTACCCAATTCCGAGTACTCAGAACTGGGGATTCATCGTCCCCCATTTCCAAGGACCAGTTTATGCCGATTGCAGATGCTGACAGAAGCAACAACTGCTCTCGACGACTCCGATTCCGAGCGATTACCTCGTTGGCGCTGTTCGCGGCCCTGCACCTCGTGTCCCAAGCGGGCCGCGGCGCTGAAATCGAAACGCAGTTGCCGGACGGCTGGAAGCGCACAGTCGCGATTCCAGAGGTGAGCTTTGGCGGGGCGGTCATGCTGCGCGAGTCGGCACTCACGCTCTGGACCGAGGGAGGCTGGCTGATCGTTCGCCGCGCGACAGCCGATGACGATCTGGAATGGCAGATCGTTCTGGCCCGCGCGACTGACGCTGCTGAGCCGGAGGTCAAAATCGGCGAGCGAGTGAGCGATTTGCAGGTGCGCTATCGCGACTTCTTCATCCGGGACGCCATGGGAAGGCTGCGCGTCTTCCGTGAGCCGAAAACCGAACAGTCACCCGCGTGGCCGATCGTCGAGTTCAAGGGGGAACCGAAACAGCTCGGCTACTCCGCCGGGGGAATTCTCCGTGGCTGGAAACTCGATGACTGGGTCTGGATCCAGAGCGGTTCGATCAAGGATCGTCCGGACACGTGGCTCCGCTTGCAGCATGCCGATCTCAACACGAACGGCTTCGGCTTTGGCGGATTTTTCGGCGCGATGACGTACGGAAAGGCGCAAGTCAGCGACGAAGGCGACCTGCTTGTCGCCAGCCGGGGAACGTTCGAATCCGCAGAACAGGAACTGCACGCAAAGAAACTGCGCGACGAGTTCGGGACGAAAAGCGCGCCGGCGCTGGCGGCCAAAAAATGGTTCAACGTGCAGACTCCACCAGCCATCGAAGAGCTCCGCGGCAAGGTCGTGCTTCTCGACTTCTGGGCCACGTGGTGCAGTCCCTGTGTGGAAAAAATGCCGCAGGTCGAAGCGCTGCACCAGAAATTCGGCAAGCGCGGATTGGTGGTGATCGGCGTCCATTCCGCCGGCCGCAGCGACAAGGCGGGTCCGTTTGTCAAAGATAAGGGGATCACGTTTCCAGTGCTGATCGATAGCGGGGAAACAGCCCGGCGCTACGCCGTCGAGGCGGCGCCCGTCTATTTTCTGATCGACAAATCCGGAAAACTGGTCTGGGGCTTCAGCCACAACCCGCCCGGCGATGCTCAGATCGAAGAGTTGCTGAAATGAAATCGCCATCACGCGGCGGGCCTGCGTGATGGGTGATCTCTGCCGCCGGAAGTACGACGTTCGCTGTTCGTCTCCGGGTCCGCCGTTCGGCGCGCGTCTCCTGGCCCCGCCATGACCGGCCACAACGTGGGTCTGTTGCAGGCAGCGCCAGAACGAGGGTACAAAGCGACCATTGGCGCGCAATCGCGCAGGTGAATTGGCGCGCACGCGTGTTGGCAGCAACAGGCTCTGCGAGTGTTATTTCACATCGGCGGTCGATGGCTCGTGGGAATTTCGCTGGGGAGGTACTCAATCTCGATGGGCGTGTTGCGCGGCGTTCTGCAATGGCTGGTTGATAAGTGGCAGTGGCCTGCGGCAAGTCTGTTTGTGGCGTGCCTGCTCCTGCTGCTGGCCCCGATCTGGTTTCGCGCCGCGGGAACGGCGCTCGGCCTGGTGTACCTGCAGCTTCCCGTTTACATGCTCCATCAGTGGGAGGAGCACACCGGTGATCGGTTTCGGGTCTATGTGAACCGGCACATCGTCGGCGGGCGCGAGGCCCTCACGCCGACGGCGACGTTCTGGATCAATGCCCTGGGTGTCTGGGCCGTCGATTTGCTCGCGCTGCACCTGGCCGGCTTCGTGCAGTTGTCGCTTGGGCTGATTGCCGTCTACCTGCCGCTGATCAACGCCCTTGGACATGTCGCACCGGCTATCGCAACTCGGCAGTACAACCCCGGGTTGTGGACGGCCCTATTTCTTTTCCTCCCGGTCGGCGGCTGGAGTTGGCACGTGATTGGGACCGCCTCAGACGCGACTTGGGAGTCGCACACGATCGGCGTGGCTGTCGCCCTTGCAGTCCATGCCGCCATCGTCGTTCATGTGCTCCGACGGATTGCCAGGTTGACCGACGAAGGGACCTCTTGACTGCCAGTCGGAGAACTTTCGACTCCGCCGAACAGGTTCTGTACGCGAAGAAGCTGCGCGACGAGTTTGGGACAGGCGCGGCGCCCCCTCTTGCCGGCAAAGAGTGGTTCAATGCGAAAAGCGTGATTGCCAGGGTGCGGCGCGTTCGTCTCGCGACGTGCATAGGCGTGGTGTACAATGAACTTCGGTCTGGTCGGCGGCGCGACTTGTGTCGGCGACTGAAAGTGATTGTCGCATTGTTAGGATGTGCAGTTTGACGATGGACGGCATTTCGCTCCCTGCGCCACCGATCGCGCCCGCCATGCACCAGCCGTCAACCGGCGCGCCATCCGGGGCTTCCGCGCCTGTCACGCACGAGCAGTCTATCGCCGCGTGGATCGACCTCGTCGAGGCCACCGACCAGATTCTGCTGGCGGCGCTTCGAACGCGACATGCGACAGAGGCCGAGGTCGAGGCCGCATACCGCGCCTGCCACCAGCGACAAATCGAAGAGCATGATCGAGGGGTCCGTGAGATGCTGATTCAGTTCGACCGCCGGTGGTGCCAGCATGGCCGGTGAAGCGCTTTTGGCAACGGTCCGTTTTGTCTGGGCGACATTGAAAGCGCAGGGAATCGACGCTGCGCTGATGGGCGGCATCGCAGTCGCCGCGTGGCAACATCTGCGAAATACACGCGATGTCGATCTTCTGATTAGCGTTGAGCCGGCCTTTGAAGTGGACCTGATGAAGCGTTTGTCGGAGGCAGGTTTCACACCCCTCCGTCAGCCGCCGATTCTTACGCTCGGTGAGGCGCGCATCCTGCAATTGACGTTCGAGCCGCCCGACAAGTTTCTCGACGTTCGGATCGACCTGTTCTTTGCCGATTCAGAATTCCACCGATTGGCGCTTTCTCGACGAATCCCAATCACATTGTCCGGCGTCGCCGAACCGCTCTACATTCTGAGTTGCGAAGATCTGATTCTCTTCAAGCTGCTGGCCGGACGTCTCATCGATAGATCCGACGTTGCGCACCTCCTTCGTCTGAACCGCGATGGCATCGATCTGAAATACCTGACGGAATGGCTCTCGCGGCTTGCCCTGAGCGAAAGCTTTCGCGAGACCTGGAGCGACGCTTTTCCCGGTACAGACCCGCCTGTCCCACCACCATAATGCTGATCGGGTTCTCGGTCCTCGATGATCAGCGCGATCGGACATGTCGCACCGGCGATCGCAACTCGGCAGTACAACCCCGGGTTGTGGACGGCGCTCATCCTGTTCCTCCCGGTCGGCGGTTGGAGTTGGCACGTGATTGGGACCGCCTCGGAGGCGAGTTGGGAGGCACACGCGATCGGCGTGGGTGTCGCCCTTGCGGTCCATGCCGCCATCGTCGTCCATGTGTTCCGACGGATTGCCAGGTTGACGACAAAGGGGGCCGCATGACTTCGCTCCAGGGCTCGATTGCCAGGCAGCGATATTTTTTGGGAATTCTGTAGAAACCAACAGAAATGCGCGACACTCCCGCAGATCGACAACGCTTTATATAGTGTGGCCAATGCTGTGTGGGAGGGGTTGAAGCGAGGGGGGAAGGACGAGCCAATCATGGGCCGCAGCGGCCACGACCAGCGCTCCCTTGGTCTCTATTCGTAACTCTCTGTTGCGAATGGAGATGCGAATCTGGCGTCGATGGGGACGCAATTCAGTGGAGACCGTCGGAATCACCGGATGCCGACGGTCTCGGCTTGCGCTGGCCGCCGCCGAATGCTACTCCCGAAGTGTTGTATCCTGCGGCGGTTGCACCCACGCCCGCCGATTCCGGTTGAATTCTTTCGATCCCCCGAGAAAATGGGGCGTATAAGAAGCAGCAACCGGACGAGGACGGTCGTTCGCGGTTCGAGCCGGCTGAATTCCGATTGTGATAACGAGGGAATCCGCGTTATTATCCAAGACGATAGATGGTAAGAGGTTCCCCCCTCCGAGAATCTTTCCCACCGGCCCCGCTTTCCCGACTGGGAGATCGACCAGAATGCCAGAATTGTCGCCGCGAATGATGCGCAAACCCCTGTTGGCCATGTCGTTACTGACCGCATTTGCCGCTTGTGCTATGGTCCAGGCGCAAGACGAGGGAACGCGCGGCGGTTTGGGTCTCCGCGCCAGAGCTGGCCGAACAAAGCCGGACGCGAAGATCGAGGTGGATCTCGTACGTTCCGATAAAGCGGGCGAAGTGCTCCTGCGATTCAAAGCCACTCTCCCCCCCGATCACTATCTCTATTCCACCAATGACAATGGCGGCGCCGAAACCCAATTCGAATTCGAGACGGTGAACGGTCTCGAACCGATCGACAAATCACCGGTTGCCGATCATCCGCCGGAGCCCTTCGAGGATGTCGTTCTCGAACGGACGGTTGAAAAATATTACCACCAGGTGACGTGGACGCAGCGCTACCACCTCACGCCGGGCAGTCCACCGGCCGAAGTGAAGGTGGCCGGCCTGGTTCGGTATCAGGTGTGCAACAAGAGGACGTGCACGCCCAGCAAGCTCCCGTTCGACGTGAAGCTGGCCGCGAGCGAAGCCGCAGCAACCGACACGATTCCTGTCGACGCTCGGGAAGAAGAAGTCGATGAGCCCGCATCTCCGGCGGCTGCCCCGGCATTCAAAGATTTGAAACTCACCGTCCCCGGCAAGCGCGGCTCAATGCCCGTTCCGGAATTTCAAACGTCGCTGCGACCGGGGGATCGGAAAGACGAAGTCGTGCTGGAAATCGGTGTCAAGATCCCTTCCGAGCATTACATCTACTCGACGGGTGACAACGGTGCGGCGCGAACCGTTATCACGCTGAGCAAGGTCGTCGGCCTGGAGCCGATCGATGACGCGTTCGCCGCCGACCCTGCTCCGAAACTGGATCAGGAAGAAGACCTCAACGAAAAGATGAAGACCGTCGAGAAGCATCTCGGCGCCGTCACCTGGACGAAACGTTTTCGTAAAGCATCCGGCTCTTCAACACCGGCGGTCGTCGAAGGGTTGATCGACTACCAGATTTGCGGCGACGGAATCTGCCGCAAGCTCAAGCAATCGTTCTCGACCGATCCTGATGCCAAGGGGCCGGCCGCATTGCCAAAATCGCAGCCGTCAACCGCCGCCGCCGAAAAAGCGGCTGTTCCAGTGGTAGGCGCCAATGCGGGATACAAGGCGCAGGGACTGCCGGTGTTCCTCGCGGCGGCATTCGGCGCGGGTTTTCTCGCGCTGCTGACTCCCTGCGTTTTTCCGATGGTCCCGATCACGGTCAGCTTTTTTCAGAAGCAGTCGGAAAAGCAGCACCATCGTCCGATGACGATGGCCACCGTCTATTGCCTGGGAATCATGGGAACCTTTACCGGGCTGGGGCTGTTGATGAGCGCAGTATTCGGCCCGTCGGCATTACAGATGGTCGCCTACAACGCGTGGGTCAATCTTGCGATCGCCGGCGTGCTCGTGTTCTTCGGATTGAATTTGTTGGGGATGTTCGAAATTCGCATGCCCGGATGGCTGCTGACTTACACGGCCAATCAGGAAGGACGCGGCGGGTTCGCCGGTGTGCTCTTCATGGCGCTGACGTTCACGCTGACTTCGTTCACATGTACATTCGCCTTCGTAGGCTTTCTGCTCGTGGCCGCGTCGCAGGGAGATCGGCTGTGGCCGGCGCTGGGCCTGCTGGCGTTCTCGGCGGCGTTTTCGCTGCCGTTCTTCTTCCTCGCTTTGTTCCCCAGCTTTCTCAAGAAGCTTCCGCGGAGCGGCGGCTGGATGAACGTCGTCAAGGTCCTGATGGGGCTGGTTGAGATTGGCGCGGCCTTCAAGTTCTTCAACAACGCCGATCTGGCTTTGAACGGCGAGGCGGCGATTTTCGATTACCATGTCATCATGTCGGCGTGGATGATCATCTCCATCGCCACCGGGGCATACCTGCTGGGTCTGTTCCGGTTGCCCCACGACGTTCCCGCCGATCACATCGGGGTGCTGCGGTTCATGACGGCAATGAGCTTTCTCGGGCTGGCTTCGTATCTGAGCGTCGGCTTGTTCGGCAATGATAAGCCGACGGGAAAGATCTGGGCCTACATCGATTCGTATGCCGCTCCACAGTTTCACGGGGGAACGGATCCAACCGGTCCGGTACTCGAACACGGTCGTCTGAAATACGCGCTCGACCTCGAGAAGGCGATGGATTTCGCGATCCAGCAGAACAAGCCGCTGTTCCTCGACTTCACGGGAGTCTTCTGTACGAACTGCCGTTACATGGAAAAAGGGCCGATGAGCCAGCCGGCCGTCGAAGACAAGCTTGATCGGTTCGTGCGCGTGCAACTGTTTACCGATCAGATGCCGCCGACGATTGCCGACGCCGCCGAAAAACAGCGGTTGCTGTCGTACAACACCCGTTTGCAGGAACAATGGTTTGGGGACGTCACCTTGCCATCGTACGTCGTGATCCCCCCCGAGCGCGCCGCGCTCAAAGACGCCTCGAAGATTCTGGCCAACTTCCTCGGCAAGGGCGAAGAGGCCGAGTTTACAGAATTCCTCGACCAGGGTTGGAACCGCTGGCAGCAGGTTCAGGCGAATCGCGGCACGGCACGCACGATCGGCCAGCGTTGAGAGCCGCCACAGTGCCAGGGCAATAGAAAGCGCAACGCTCGGCCATCACAACACCGGTGAAAACAGCTTGAGCAGCTCTTCGGCAATCCGTTGCCGCAAGGGGCGCTTCTCGAACTTCGCCCGGTCGACGCGCGGGGCGTGTTGCAGGTCGTCCTCGAATTGATCTTCGAGCTGTTGCGCCGGCCGCGGACCGAGCAGGACCACTCCCACCTCGAAGTTCAGCAGCAAGCTCCGCGTGTCGAAGTTCGGCGTGCCGACGAGCGACCACTTGCCGTCGATCGTCAGCGTCTTGGCATGGAGCAGCCCGCGCT
>JAGVKR010000450.1 GCA_020050375.1 Planctomycetales bacterium | reverse complement strand
GGCCAGATCGCCGGCCCGACACTGCTGTGGAATGCGGGTCTTCCGGCCTGGACCGCCGCCGGGCAGATTCCGCAGTTTGCCGGGCGCTTCGGTGCCACTCCGCCACCGATACCGCCCGCGCCGCCGAAGTAGTTCGGCGACGCGCGACGAGTAAGCTCGACGGCGAAACGGGAAGCGCTCTTCGCGCTGATCTCCGTTACCTCCCTGGCAGCAAGCCTGCTTCTCCCCTCTCCCTCGATGGGAGAGGGGCTGGGGGTGAGGGTGATTTTCGTATTCATTGGCGCGAGTGAACGCGTTGAATGAAACGCCGACGCGCGCCGTTCACGGTCTTGGGGCCACCGCTGGTCGAATCCGATGGCCCTCCTCCGCTTTGGCGACTTCGCCTCGGATTACAAACCAGGTGTAACCAACATTTCGAATCTGCGCGCGGCGCGAAGATTTCAATCGACACAGGGGACTGACCACAGAATACACCGAAGACACGGAAGAAATCCGAGACGATGACGGAGTGATCTGCTCGGTCGTCCGCCCTCCTTTTCCGTGTGTTCGGTGTATTCCGTGGTCTTGAGTCGTGTCTCGGTTGCGGCTGAGCATTGCGCGGCCGCGCCAGGTTGTTTGTCGCTTTCCCACGATGACACGGGCGCCGACTTCGCTCGTCGCGGCGTCGAAACGTGCCGGGCATAGTCCGTTCGTCGCCGGGGACAAAGGCGCGCTCAAAACACTTTCGGAAATCGTCGTAACTCCTCCCAATTGGTCCCGACGGATCCCGACGGGCGTCATCGAGGAACATGAGGAACCTAACGACGCAGAGGCTTGTCGCCCAATCGCTTCCGTTGAATTCGCCGCGTCAATGCACGGGCCTCCGCAGCGGCAACGTCTTCGAACCGAATTTTTCTGGTGGAAGCGCAGGCGCCACAGGGGTTTCGGTGCGTTCGCCGCGCGAATCTGCTCGAATATCTACTGGCGCGATATTTTTGTCGCGCGCAGATTTTCGCGAAGTCCCCTCCACTTGCGGCGCGGAAACGTCGCTCGGCCGTGCAGACGGAGCGCTGCCACGCGAGCCGGCGAACTGCTGATTTGGCGCAGGGTCAAGAAGGGCCATAGGGGTTCCGATGGAGTAAACAAGCTTCGCCGGCCGGCAGTGTGCGCGGCCACGGATTGACCTGCTGCCGGCCAATTCCAAGTTCCGACCGCCGCATTCCGTCGTCACCTGCTTTCCGCTCTCCGCTTTCGGCTATTGCCTCCATTTTACCCGAACGCCGAAGTGCCGACCGGACGGAGGTGCGCCGATCTGGAAAGGATGCGAAAAAAGTTCGGAGTGGGGAGTTCGACGTGCGGAGTAACGCCGGCGCACGTTGCGTGAACTCCAGTCGATGCGGATCGCTCGTGCCCGACCTTTCTTTGTCCCCCCGCGAGGGGGGGAAGCGCCCGGGATGGGGGGCGAATGTCTCGTGACGCCGACAAGCAACCGGCGCTTCGCACGCGCGGAAACTCGATCGCGTGACCGGGGCGCGCCGGTCAATGCTTTCGTATTGACCCGCGCACGGCAGCCAGAAAAATCGCGGGCTCGACGATTCGCAACTGCGGATACTTCGCAATAAACGCCGGATCGCCCATGAGCGCGAGCAGGTCTTTGTCCCGGCTCACAAGGTAATCGACGTTGGCGACAACTGCGAGATTGAGGTACGGCAGATCGTCCGGATCGCGGATCGCGATGCCAGCGTCGGGACCGTCAGGAACAACCGTGGCAATGGCCACGATCTTCTGCAAAAACGTATCAATCCGGTCGGGCGTGAGATGCGGAAACTTCGCCTAGATCTTCGGTCGTGCGAGCACATCGCGAACTTCCGCAAGAATCACCGGCGTGACGTAAAGGGTCACGACATTCGCTTCGGCAAGCGATACACAAGCGAATCCCGGACCGCGAACGTTCGTCGCCGCTTGCAGGAAGATCATGCAATCGAAGACGGTGGTGATCATGCCGGCGAGCCCGGTGCCGACCTCCGTTCCGCTCGGGCCTCATCACGCGACTTCTTGAGCAGCGTATCGAGACCCGCTTCGGTCATTCCACTCCGCTGGAAATCGGCATGCGCCGGAGCGAGGATCTCGCGCAGGCTGAGCTGCGACACGGAAAGCCGGGCCTCGACCGCCTCGACAACGAGCGTACTGATATTCTTGCCCGTCGCTTCGGCCTGAGCCAGGAGGCGCTCTTCGGTTTCCGGCGGCAGTGTGATGGTGATCGTCATCGTGCGCTCAACAAGATTTACAGGGGAAGGAGCTGTTTCGATGATAACAGACGTTTCCGGAGAGTTCGAGAAAGGAATCTCAATGAAGGAACGAAGGGCCGGCCTGGACGTTGAACGCGGCATTATTCGGCAAGAAGCAGATGCAGCTATACAATAGAATTGAAGTCGCACGACGAGTTGCAGTCAAGGTGGTTTGTTTGATCCCTCGGCGCGCTTCAGGGGGCTGACGCCGCCCCGCTCGCCGGGGAGGGTGCTTGATTCACGGTTGTTGGCGCGTTAGCGTGCCGGGAACGAGCAGCAGTTCGAGTATCGCGAGCGCCGACGTGACTGGATCGGCTGTCACGTGGTTCGTTGACTGAACCTTCCTTACGGACCGGCCCATTCATCCTCAACTTGCCACGAGGTTTTCGCATGCAGATCAATCGTCGTGAGTTCCTCTCTCAGTCGTCGGCGATCGCTACCGCTGCAACGGCTGCGGCGGGATTGGCGGGCCGGCCGCGGATCTCTTTGGCCGCAGTGAACGATTCCGTCGAGATCGGCCGCGAGACTCAACTTCTGATCGACGATCTGGTCGTGCAGAGCAAAGACGGCCTCACCCGCACGCTCCACCAGCCCAAAAAACAGGGGCTGATCAAGGAAGCCGATGGGCGGGACTTCGAGCGCGGCGGCGTGTACGTCGGGAAGATCGTCTGCCGCGACAACGCGGGCAAGTTCCACATGACGTACCGCTACTACTGGTGGGACGAAGAGCTGCAGAAACTTCCGAATATTGGCATCGACCGGGCGCACTGGTTTCACGAGACGGTCGGTTATGCGACAAGCGACGACGGGATCCATTGGACGAAACCTGATCTGGGACGGTTCGAGGGGCCGACGCGGTTGCTGCCGATCGAGGCCTTCCCGTTTGAAAAACCTGACGGGGTCTCGAAGCACAACAATTTTGGATATCCGATCGCCTTCGCCCGCGATTTACACGCCCACGGGAATATTTCCGATCCGGACAAGCGGTTTCTGCTGCGGGTCGTCGAGGCGTACAGCGGCTCCGATCCGTTTGCGAAGCCGATCGACTCGCGGATGTATTACGCGAGCGACTGGCCCGATGTGACCGATCCGCGTTGGAAGGAGAAACTGACCCCGATTGCTGACGCCCGCCTTTCGCCGCGCGGCGAGGGATTTCCGACGCTCTGCGGCTACGACCACGACGCGAAAGAGTGGTTCATGACGTCTCAGGACGTGATCGGGAACTGGCTCAAACGGAACGGCCGCGATGTCGCCCGCTATTCTTCCCCCGATCTCGTCACCTGGAGCGGCCCGCAGGCCGTTCTTCCGGTCGCCGCCGACGAACCACGAAAGCCCGACGACTGGGTGGAATATATGGATCTGTGGGGAGATCGGGTCGGCGGCCGACGGACCGGGGCCTGGCTCGGGCAGCTCTGGATCTTCCATTCCGATCGCTCCGATCCGCAGTACGAAATGCCGACGATCAAGAACGTGTGGCGGAAAGGGACGACGGAAGTGCGGCTGGTGATCAGCCGCGACGCCGGCAAGTCGTGGCAGCGGGTCTGCGATCGCGACGTGTGGATGCCCCACCATCCCGATGACAATGGCTACGATCGCCTCCCGTGCCTCTCGTGCCCGGTGCGCGTGGGGGATGAATTGCGGTTTTATTACGCCTGCTGGAACGGCGACCATCTCGCCTTCTTCAAAGATGGCCGGCCGTTCTACAACAACCGCATACGCAACAGCAGCACCGCCTGGGCGACGCTGCGCGTCGACGGCCACGTGAGCCTCGACGCTCGCGACCAAAATGGCGAGCTGCGGACAAAGCCGATCCGCTTCGAGGGGGCGAAACTGTCGGTCAATCTGGACGCGGCGCGGGGAGCGCTGCGGGCCGAGCTGCAGGACGAAGCGGGCCAGCCGCTCCCCGGATTTTCACTGGCCGATTCCGTTCCGGTGACGGGAGACGGCATTTCCCGCCCGGTGCGGTGGAAGAACGATCCTGATCTGAAAGCGCTCGCCGGACGTCCGGTCCGTCTGCGCTTCGAGCTCAATAACGGATCGCTGTATTCGTTCGGGTTTGCGTAGGTGGGATTGAGGGCTCTACGTCGCCCCTGCCGGGGCTCCGCATTCTCGTGGCCGTTTTCCAGTGGCTTGCGCCACTGGCTACAGTACGTCGTCGCTCCGCGACTGCGCTCGTTCGTTTCAAATCCCAAGAGATCTCGCATGATCCATTTCGATGCCATCTGCATTGTTTCCGTGGTGAGACCACTATGCGTGGACAAATCCTGCCCTCCGGCTTCCTCCGCAACTCAGTCGCGGAGCGACGGCGTGATTTAGCCAGTGGCGCAAGCCACTGGATTGCCTTGAATACGGCACACCTGTGCCGATCAGCCTCAATCAAACACCCCGTTTCTCTGGAACCGAAAGGGCCAACACGATGCCATCCACGTATACGAATCTGCTCTACCATCTCGTCTTCAGCACCAAACATCGCCGCGAATTCATCACCCCGGACCTGCGCGACGAATTGTATCCGTATCTCGGTGGCGCAATTCGTGACGAAGGCGGCATCCTGCTCGAATGCGGCGGAATGCCGGACCACGTGCATCTGCTTGTGAAGTTGCCTGCCGATCTTGCCATCGCCACGCTGTTGCGGACAATCAAATCCAAGTCGTCAAAGTGGATTCACGAGCGGCCCGATTTCGATCGGCGATTCGCATGGCAGACGGGATACGGTGCATTTACAGTCAGCCAGTCGCAGGTCGATCGGGTGCGGAAATACATTCAGACACAGGAGCGGCACCATCGGAGGGCGACGTTTCAGGAGGAGCTTGTTTCGCTGCTGAAGAAGAATCAGATCGAATACGACGAGCGGTATTTGTGGGATTGAGCGCTCGACGTCGCCCCTGCCGGGGCTTCGCATTCTCGTTGCCGTTTTTCCAGTGGCTTGCGCCACTGGCTACAATACGTCGTCGCTCCGCGACTGCGCCGGACACCCGGCGGGGCATTAACGTTTTGGGGAGATCAAATGAACCTGTCCGCCGTTCTTCTGGTTTCGCTCCTTACGCAATCACCGCCGGCGCTTGGGGATGATGCAAAAACTTCTCCGCCATCCATCGAGTGGTCGCGGCTTCCGTCGTTGCCCGACAAGGAAGGGTTCGCCACGATGTTCGCGGGGACGAGCGGTGGGGCGCTCGTTGTGGCGGGAGGGGCGAACTTTCCGGGGAAATTTCCGTGGGAAGGGGGGACGAAGGGGTGGTATGACACGATCTATGTTCTCGATCGACCGCAGGGCCAATGGCGCGTGGCTGCCGAAAAGCTGCCTCGGCCGCTGGGGTACGGTGTCTCCGCGACGTGGGATGGGGCGCTCATCTGTGCCGGGGGAAGCGACCTCAAGCGTCACTATGCCGACGTGTTTGCCCTGCGCCTCGTCGATGGCAAAATCCAAACAGAAACCCTGCCGGCGTTGCCGCAGCCGTGTGCCAACTTGTGCGGCTGCCTCGTCGGCTCGCGGCTGTTTGTGGCCGGGGGGACCGCCAGCCCGGAGGCGACGGAAGCCATGAAGACGTTCTGGGGCCTCGACTTGGCGGAGCCCAAAGGGACAATGCGGTGGAAAGTGCTCGAACCTTGGCCTGGCCTGGAACGATCGCATGCCGTCGCGGCGGAGCTCGACGGATCGTTTGTTCTGATGAGCGGCTTTCGCTGGAAGGCGGGCCCCAAGGGAGAGGTCGTTCGCATCGCTCCTTTCGAGACCGACTGCTACCGATACACGCCGCGTGGTCCCACCGAAGGAACCTGGAAGCGTCTGGCCGACGTCCCGCGGGCGATCGGCGCGGCCCCGACCCCTGCCCTCACGCACGACTCTTCGCGGATCTACGTGATTGGCGGAATCGACGATTCGGCGGCCCTGCCCGAGCCCTCAACGCACCCCGGCTTTCCGCTGGACGTCTTCTGTTACGACGCGAAAGCCGACCGCTGGAACATCTGTGGGCAGATGCCGGCCGGCTCGTCGCGCGTGACGGCGTCGGCCGTCGTCTGGCAAGGGCGTTACGCGATCATCAACGGCGAACGCGCCCCCGGCCGCCGCTCGCCTGACATCCATACCGCGGTGATACGCGAAGGGAGCGATCGGAAGCAGGGTCAGAAAGGCAAATAGGCGAACATCGAACGTCCAACATTCGACGTCCAACTTCCAACGCCGAACGAAAACATTCAACTTTGGACGTTGAAAGTTGGACGTTGAATGTTGGACGTTGAATGTTGGACGTTGAATGTTGGACGTTCCATCACTCCTCGTCTTTGATCGCCGTCGCCTAAAGCGCCAGCATTTCAGCGGGGAAGATCGGGCCTTCGACGCAGGTGCGGCGGTAGTCCCAGTGGCCGTCGGGTTGTTTGACGCGGGTCACGCAACTGAAGCAGGCGCCAAAGCCGCAGGCCATTGGCGTTTCCAGCGACAGCCAGCAGGGGACAGCGTGCTTCGCCGCCAGCTTCGCGACGGCGTGCATCATCGGCTCGGGGCCGCAGCAGAAGATGGAGGCTTGAGGCTTGAGACTTGAGGCTTGAGGGGGAGACGGGGAGATGGGGAGTGGGGGAGTGGGGGAGATATTTCTCCCGGTCTCTCCGTCTCTCTGTCTCTCTGTCTTTCTCGTACTTTCTTCCAGATCTTCCCGCGCATCCTCAAGCCATGTGTCGACTAAATCGGTCACGAAGCCGTGATGACCGCGGGTGCCGTCGTCGGTGGCGAGACGCACGTCGATGCCGAGCGCGGCGAAGTCGTCAAGGCCGGCGAGGTAGTCGGCGGATCGCGTGCCGTAGCAGAACGTGATTTGCGAGGGAGTGAGCGGAAGACGGAGAGATGGGGAGTGGGGGAGTGGGGGAGTGGGGGAGATGCTTCTCCCTGTCTCTCCGTCTCCCTGTCTCTCCGTCTCGCTCCGCCCGGTGGACGAGCCGTCGTCGATACCCGGACGTCGCCCATAGACCCGCTGCCCCAGCGCCTCCCGCGCCACAGCGGGGAACGGCGTATTGCCGATGCCGCCGGCGACGAGCAGCAGGCGCTTTGGCGTCGGGAGCGGAAAGCCGTTGCCGAGCGGGCCCCAGACTTCGACGCGGTCGCCGGCGGTCCAGCCGCTCATCAGCGTGGTCATCTTGCCGACGACGAGATAGACAATATCAATCCCCGCCGGCCGGCCGGCGCCGTCGAGCCACGTGTCGTAGAGGGCGAAGGGACGGCCGAGCAGCGGGTTCGTGACGCCGGGCGCGCGAATCATGAAAGATTGCCCCGGCACGACCGCTTCGGCGAGGTCGGGGGCGGCCAGACGCAGGCGGTACGTGTCGCGCGCCAGGCGAACCTGCTCGACGACCCGGATAATCTGTTGGCAGGCGAGGGGCGCGTCGGTGCAGGAGAGCGGATCGGGCATGGATTCAGCCGGTGTGTGGTGCGATAGTGCGATACGGTTGGAGTTTCCCCGCGCATCGGGGATCGCGTCGTTGGCGCGAATGAGCATGGGAAAAACACGACTGTTTTCCCGGACGCGGACCACCCTTCGGTTGCTGTTCTCTCCCTCCCCCCCTTGCGGGGGGAGGGCCGGGGTGGGGGGGAAGGAGCGTCTCGGGACAACCACCTTCAGCCGAGACTCGCGTAGTTCCGCGTTCGTCGAACACAATACGGCTGCTCATGAACGCCGATTGACGTTCGCCCCCCCATCCCCAACCCTTCCCCCGCCGGGGGGGAAGGGAGTAAGAAATACGCAAATTGCGATCGGCTTTGCTGGTCATCGCTTGCGTTGGGGGCGGTTCCTGCGGGAGGCGGGCGAACGGTTTTCTTTGCGATCGGCAGTGCGCGGGCCCCGAGAGGCTGCTGCGCGGCGCTTTCCCGGAGACTTGCCGCGCTCGCGACCGCCGAGGCTCTTGACGAAAGCGTGCAGCGCCTGCACTTCTTGAAAATCGAGGGGACGAAAATGGCCGGGATCCAGCGCGCCCAGTTCGAGCGGCCCCAGGGCGACGCGCTGCAGGCTCTGCACCTTGTGTCCCAGTTTGGCGAGGAGCCGGCGGATTTCGCGGTTCTGCCCTTCGGTCAGCACGATCTCGAGAATCGCGCTTTGTTTGCGAACTTTGACAAGCCGCGCTTCGGCCGCCTTGAACTTTCCTTCGGCGAAGTAGGCCCCCTGCGTCAGTTGCTCGACCGTCTCGCGGGTGGGAACGCCGGCGACCTGCACCAGATACACCTTGCGGACTCGGAACCGCGGATGGGCCAGGTGGTTGGCCAGCTCGCCGTCGTTGGTGACGAGCAATAGCCCCTGGCTGTTTTCGTCGAGCCGGCCGACGGTGAAGAGCCGCTCGCGATCGCGGGGGAACAGGTCGACGACGCGCGGACGGCCGTCGGGATCGCGATTGGTGCAGAGGTAGCCGATCGGCTTATTGAGCAGGTAGTACGTGCGGCGATGAACGCGAATCCGCTCGCCGTCGAGACGGACGAGCTGCGTCTCGGGATCGACCCGCGTTCCCAGCTCGCTGACGACCTTGCCGTCGACCGTGACGCGGCCCATGAGAATAAAGTCCTCGCAGTGCCGGCGCGAACCGGCCCCGGCCATCGCCAGATAGCGCTGCAGTCGGACCAGCGACCCGGGGACGTAGGTCTCGTCGGCTTTGGAAGGGAACTCGGCGGAGGGTTTGGGCATGGAGGAGGATCGGTGAGCGGGAAAGGGGACGACGCGATCAACGAGACGACGCGGCTGGCTATTTCTCCGACCGGCTGCGGTTCTTTTCAGCGAGGGCTTCGTAGTAGCGTTTGACGAGGTCTTCGTACTTCGGCAGGTACTTTTCGCTGAATGTGTTGCGCATCGCTTCGCGGAGGTGAGGAGGGAGGTGTCCCCAGACGTCCTTGATCATCTGCTGCCGACGGGACTCCTCGGCGAGCGAAGCCTTCGCCGCGTCGAGCCGCTCCTGCGCGTCGCGGGACTTCTCGTCTTCGTTGCGCTGCGACGATTCGTTGCGGTTCTGATTGCGAGGCTGCGGACGGGCCCCGGAATTCTGCGGGTCGAGTTGTGGTTTGGGGAGCTTCTGCCGCTCGCCCTGCTCTTGCTGCTGGCCCTGGGGCTGAGGATTGTTCTTGCGGTTCTGCTGCGCGCGCTTGAGTTGTTCGAGCAGCTTTTCGAGGTCTTCAATCACGCGGCGTTGGAGTTCGAGCGTGGCGGCGCTGGTGTCGTCGGCTTCGATGCGTTTGTTCGCCTGGCGCATCCCCTCGATGGCGCGTTCCATCCGGGCAATCTCGTTTTCGATCTGATCTTTCGCCGCCGGGTCGAGGGCTCGGATCAACTTGTCGTCGACTGCGGGCGCGGGATCTTTCACCGCCGGCTTGGATCGTTGCGGCTCGTCGTCGGTCGGGAGCGGCTCGTCGGCGGTGAGTCGGGGAATCGCGGTGACGAGGAATAATAAAACGACAAGCGGCCGGAAAGACGGGAGGAACCAAGAAAGACACGAAAAGCAAGACGCGGAAAAGTTACCGTCGAAGTGGAGGGCCGATTGACGTTCGCCCCCCCATCCCCGGCCCTTCCCCCGCAAGGGGGGAAGGGAGCAAGACACGTCACGACGCGTAGTCTGAATCGCATTGTGCGTCTGGCTATTCATTCTTGCCTCCCTCTGTTTCTGCCGGCTCCGCTTTCGGTCCCGTCGGCTTGTCATCTACTTTCGGCTCGGAGGCGTCTTTTGAAGGCTCATCGTCGTCCGGCTCGGTGGCGAGGCGCGACAGGTTTCGGGCGAGGTCCGCCAGCTCGCCTTGTTCTTTCGCGAGCGCTTCGAGCTCTTGAAGCTGGGCGGGAGTCAAGGGCTTACCCGACTCGTGCAGTTCGCTGAGGCGGGTCGTTCGTTCGAGCAGCTCGCGCTGCAGCGAAAGAAGCATCTTGAGCTGGGCGATGGCCGGGATGCCGTCGGTCTGGGGCCCCTCGTCGTTCTGACTCGGGCCGTCGTCACCACCCTGCTGCTGCTCGGCCTGTGCTTGTTTCGAAGCTCCGTCGTCCTCGTCCTGTTTCAGGGCGTCGTTGAGATCGACAAACCGGCGCCGGGCGTGCTCGGCGGCCTGTTGCGCATCGGCGCCGGTTTCGCGCTCTTCGAGCAGGTCGATGGCGAGCTGCATGTTGCGAGCCGCTCCGCGAAGAGCCTGCGCGAAGACTTCGGCCGCCGTCAATTTGTCGACGAGCCGGTCGGTGTCGTCTTTGAGATTTCGCTGGACGGTGGTCAGGTCGCGCAGGGCCAGAAGCTGAGCTCGCGTGAATTTACCCGCCCCCTGGCGGATCGCGTCGAGCCGCCTGGTCTCATCGATGACCGCCTGTTCGCGGTCGATCATCGCGGCCAGCTCGCTGGCGATCTTGTCGAGTTGCTCGCGCGCGAGCTGCTCTTCGGCACGGCGGCGGTCGCGCGCCAGTTCGCGCTGCGCCTGTTCGAGATCGTCGAGCGCTTCCTGCTGCTGGTT
>JAGVKR010000557.1 GCA_020050375.1 Planctomycetales bacterium | reverse complement strand
TCGCGCCTCCTGCTTGTGTTCGAGTGACCGTTCATACAATCACTTAAACACTCAGGAGTCGCTTTCCTCCCGAAAATGGTGCGCAATGTGGGCTAATCAAGAAGAAAAGTCTCGGATTTTTCGGAATTCTTTTGGAATGGATAATTTGTCCCGCAGGGGTCAGAACAACAGAGGTCAGAAGGACAGAGATCCCGGTGAGCTTGGTTTCTGTAGCTCTGTCGCTCTGTATTCGCCGCACTCGGCTACGCCGCGCGGCTAAACGGCGTTGCCTCATCTCTGCCGTTCTGCTGCCCTGTTTGCATCGCACTCGGCTGCGCCTTTCAGCTCAATGGAGGAATCATTGATGCGCTACGATGCGGGGCTGCTCGACGACCAGTGGCCGTCGAGGCGCACGGCACCGTGGTCAAATCCGGGGCGTGGCAGAACTTCGAAGCCGGCGGCCGAATGGGCTTGGGCGAGCACAGTTCTTCCCGCGCTGTCGGCAATGATGGCCGTGACGCGATAGCCCCCCGCGTTGAACGGGCATTCCCATTGAAAGCGGAATTCGCTTGCCCCGCGCAGCCGCCCGGTGTGAAAGCCGGCCGTTTCGGTGCTCGCCAGGCCCAGATAGAGGCCGTCTTCGCGATAGATGCCGAATGACACCACAGGCCGATCGACCGGCGTCTCACTGCGACAGGTGATGCGCAGCGTGATCGCTTCTCCCGTGTGAAACTGGAGTTGTTCGCGTCCCGATTCGCCAAGCACGTCCACTGCGGTGATTTCGAGTCGCGTTAGGGCGGGGGGCATCCCCGCGACGGCCGATTCTTCGGGCGGACCATTATCGCGCAGATAGGTGTCGATCGTCTGCTAGATCGGCCCATCGGCGACGATCTTGCCGCGACGGAGGAGCAACCCCCGGCGGCAGACGCGGGTCAGGTCCGAAAGATGGTGCGAGACGACGATCAGGGTCACGCCGCGCTCGGCCAATTCCCTGATCCGCGCGGCGCTCCGCCGCTGAAACGACAGATCGCCGACCCCCATCACTTCGTCGAGCAGCAGAATGTCGGGTTCGAGGGCCATGGCGATGCTGAAGGCCAGACGCAGCCGCATTCCGAACGAGAACTGCGATACTGGCGCGTGCATAAAATCGTGCAGCTCGGCGAAGGCGAAAATGCCATCGAGCTTGCGTTCGACTTCGCGGCGGGTCATCCCCAAGAGTTGCGCATTGAGAAACGTGTTGTGGTACGCCGAAAGCTCGTCGTAAAAACCGCTCCCGAGATCGAGGACACCGGCGATGCGGCCCCCGGTTCGGACGGTGCCGCGGGTGGCCGCGGTGATCCCGGTGAGAATTCGCAGAAGCGTGCTTTTGCCAGTCCCGTTGGGTCCAATCAAACCGACGCTCTCGCCCGGCTCGATCCGAAACGAGACGTCGTCGAGCGGCTTCAGCATGCGTCCACGGTCGGGACTTCGAAGCAGCGACGGAATCGCCCGCCACGAGAAGACGCTGCGCGGCTCGCCAACGCGATAAACCTTCGTAATCCCGGATGCGGCAATCGTTCCCGGAGAAATGGTCGTCATGCTGGAGGACAATCACGGATGACAAATCAGTCAGATGGCCAGAAGACGACCGCCGGCACAGATCGCCCGTTCACATCCACGTCGAGGTTTGTGTCCGGCATTTCAGAACCACGGCGTACGTACGCCAGAGCGACAGGCCGATCGTCGGCGTATGAAAACGCCGCCGAAGTGACATGTCCGACCGGGCGCGGGGTAGCGTCGGGAGTGAAAACCCCGCTCCCCGCAGCGGGCGCTCGACCGGTCCTCAGCCGCAGGCCCCGAAGCTGTTGATTCACATGCCCCAGCGCGTCGATCCGGGCGATCGGCTCCTGCCCGAGGTAACATCCCTTGGAAAAGCTGATGGCCTCCGCGGTGCGGCTGGCTTCCTGGGCCAGGTTGGCGTCGGTGATGTCGACACCGTACAGCGGAAATCCCGCTTCGATACGGATGGCCTCAAGTGCGTTTCGACCGGCAGCGCGAACGCCAGCCGTCGTCAAACGCTCGCGAAGCGTGTCGATCGCCGCCGGCGCGGCGACGAAAATCCATCCAGGGAGCCGCAAAAAGTCGTGGCGACGCAATTGGATCGTCCCTTTGTCGAATTCCACCACAACGACGCCTGGAATCCCAGGCATTTCCGCCGTCGGCAGAACACGCTCGACGACTTCCTGCGCCTGCGGACCGGCAACGAGAATCGTCTCGAATTCGCTCGAACGATCGGTGAACGTCACGTCCTCGGAAATCTGATAGCGCGACAGGTGCCCAATGATCTTCTCGGCACATCCGGGCACCGACGTCAGCCACAGCGCGTCGGGCGTGACATAAACCGAGACAAACGCGAGGATCTTTCCCTGCACGCTCGTGATAAAGGCCTCGCAGGCCCGCCTCGGCGTCATCCCACGGATGTCATTTGTGCAGAAGTTGTGCAGAAATTTCGCCCGGTCGCGACCGGTCAGCTCGATGTGCGTCCGCGCGGGCAGGTCGAACAACGCGGCGGCCTCGCGCGCCGCACGATACTCGGCCCGCGGGTCGCCGAAATCATCTGGCGGAGCGGGTGTGGACTCAGCTTGCAATTCGATGGTTCCTGAAGCAAATCGTCAGTGGCCGCTCAAGGCAGCCATTCACCTGGGGACAGGCTTGATCTCGACGTCGTCCACGCTCAGCACGCCGGTCGCGCCGTTGAGGCCGATGCGCAAAATCGCTTCACGGGCCTTGGGAGGGATATGAATCAGCTTAGAGGCACGTTTCCAGTCGAATGTTCCCTGCCACGGCCCGATGACAGAGGCGTCGAGCTCTTTGCGGTCAGCATCGTAAAAATGCACGATTAGCGACGGTTTTTCGTTCTGCGACGGACCAAATCGCAGATCACGCCCTTTGATCCGCAAACTGACCTGCAGGCCCGAAACCTTGCTGCCATCGACCGCAAACCCCTGAAGCGCGATGGCCGCGCGACCCGGATCGCGATTTTCAAACGTGACAAAGGCTTGTCCTTCGGGGGCCTCTTTGGTTTCAAGCGTCAATTGACGCTGATAATGCCAGCCATCCGGATGTCCGTCGCCATCCGAATCCACTTCGAAACCACCGTTGTTCACTTCCGGTTTCGTCGGGTCGGGCCGAACTTTGCGGTTGTCTTCCGAGATTCCGGTCATCGGCACAAACAGCGCCGGCAACAGCTTCTTCTTGACCAGCTCTCCCTCTTTCTTTTCGAACAGGAAAAAGACCTGCTCGTAGCGCTCGCCGATAGGGACGATCATCTTTCCCCCCTCGCGAAGCTGGTCGATCAAAGGACGGGGCACATCTTCCGGCGAACAGGTGACGATGATCTTGTCGAATGGCGCTGCATCCGGCCAGCCCTTGTAACCATCGCCGATTTGCGTGTGGACGTTTTCCAATTTGAGATCTTTCAGCACCTTGGCCGCGTTTTTTCCGAGGGCCTCGACGATTTCGATCGTGTAAACGTCCTTGACGAGCCCCGAAAGCACCGCCGCCTGGTATCCGCTGCCTGTGCCAATCTCGAGAACGGTGTCGGTCGGCTGCGGATCGATCATCTCGGTCATATAGGCGACGATGAATGGCGGCGAGATTGTTTGTTTGTGGCCGATCGGAAGGGCCTGATCGTAGTAGGCCGCTGCGCGATATTGCGGCGTGCAGAACAGATGCCGCGGAACCTTCCGCATCGAGCCCAGAACCGCCTCGCTCTTGATTCCCTCGCGAGCAAGCGCCTCATCGACCATCTTCGACCGCGCTTCGGCGTATTTGTCGCGAGCCTGCCCCAACAATCGTTGCGTGCCGATCGACGGAATGACCACGACCGCCGCGGCCACGAGGCAAACGGCGAAGCGGAGTATCGGCAAATTGTGGCGTGACATGAGTCTGGCACCTTCCCTGACCCGCCAAATAGCCGACTGGCATATTCGACGCCGGCTTGACCGATCACGATCCCTTTCAACCCTGATCGTACTGAGAGCGGGCGTTCGATGCCAGAGGCGTTGGAGCGGCGGCGCTGTACAGCTCCACGGCCAGAAAAAGACTTGAACCACGAAAGATGCGAAAAAAACGAAAAAGTGCGCGGCGGACGACGCAGGATCGGATTCGTGATCCGGGAAATTCCGGGGCTGGCGTGCCTGAATGCCGAATCCTCTTCTCTTTCGTTTGTTTCGCGTCTTTCGTGGTTCCCCTTCTTTGCTTTCCTTTCACTAGGATTCGTCCGTCAACCGGTTGCCGTCGGGGTGGCGCACCCTTTCGGCGGTACGGCGTGTCACCTGACCCGAAAAGTGTTGAAGCCCCTTTTGCCTGTTCCGTTTGGGGCTATACTGGGGATTCGACGAGACAAGTGTGTCCTGAGCGACAATGAGGAAGCGGAAATCATGGCGGAACGCTGCTATCTGGGAGTCGACCTGGGCGCCGAAAGCGGTCGGGTCGTGGCGGGGTTGTTCGACGGACAGCGCATCCGCCTCGAAGAGCTCCACCGCTTCGGGAATGGTGCGGTCCACGTCGCTGATTCACTGCGGTGGGACGTCCTCAAGCTGTGGAGCGACATTCAGGCGGGGCTCGCAAAGGCGGCACAGGCGTTCGGCAATGACGCAATATCGATCGGCGTCGATACCTGGGGAGTTGATTACGCGCTTCTCTCGAAGACCGGAGAAATGCTGGGGCACCCACACCATTACCGTGATCCGCGCGTTCAGGGAGTCATGGAGCGAGCGTTTGGCCGCGTTCCCCGTGCGGAGGTCTTCGCCGCGACCGGGGTCCAGTTCATGCCGTTCAACACTCTGTATCAGTTGATTGCCATGCAGCAGTCGAACCCCAGTTTGATGGAACTGGCCGACCGGTTCCTGATGATGGCCGACCTGTTTCACTGGCTGCTCTGCGGAAGCCAGGTTGTGGAGTTCACCAACGCCACCACCAGCCAGTGCCTCGACGCCACGACGCGGACGTGGGCCCTGGACCTTCTGGGCAAGTTCTCGATCCCCGGCGGAATGTTTCCCGAAGTCGTCCCCCCCGGCACCAGGCTCGGGAAGCTGCGAACCGGCGTGGCCGAACGTTGCCGGCTTCCACGGCTGGAAGTGGTGGCGCCGGCCACGCACGACACGGGCTCGGCGGTCGCCGCAGTGCCTACCGACAAGACGGGAACTGCGAATTGGGCCTACATCAGCTCGGGGACGTGGTCGCTGATGGGGCTGGAACTTTCGCAACCGGTCCTCACGCCGAGGGCGCTCGAATACAACGTCACCAACGAAGGAGGGATCGACGGAACGTATCGGCTTCTCAAGAACATCATGGGGCTCTGGCTGGTGCAGGAATGCCGCCGCTCGTTCGAACGGGCCGGCAAACCGTTGAACTACGCCGAGCTCGCCCATCTCGCGGCCGAGTCGGTTCCTTTCGGTTCGCTGGTCGACCCCGACGCGTCGGCATTTCTGGCCCCGGCCGACATGCCAAGCGAGATTCGTCAGTGGTGCCAGTCCCGCGGTGAGCGGCCCCCCGAAAGCGAAGGGCAATTCGTCCGCTGCGCGCTGGAGAGCCTGGCGCTCAAATACCGGACGGTCCTGGGGTGGCTGGAAGAGCTCGCCGGATCAAAAGTGGAGGTGATCCACATTGTTGGTGGAGGCTGTCAAAACGAGCTATTGAATCAGTTCACCGCCAATGCCTGCGGCCGCCCCGTCGTCGCCGGGCCCATCGAAGCGACGGCTCTCGGAAACGTGCTCGTCCAGGCCCGCACCTCCGGGGCGGTCACGACGCTGGCCGAAATGCGAAGCATCGTTCGCGCGTCGAGCGCGCTCAAGCGCTACGAACCGCGCGAACAACCGGCATGGAGAGAGGCGTACGGACGGTTCTGCGAGCTGGTGAAGATGCCGGGGTGAGTGGACGAACGGACACGCGAAACCCGTCTGCGCTTCGCGGCTGTTCGCATTGTCGCCTTTCGCTCCGCGAAAGGACGCGTTCTTT
>JAGVKR010000641.1 GCA_020050375.1 Planctomycetales bacterium | reverse complement strand
GCGGCTGCGAATTCCCAGGGATTTTCGTGCCCCTCGCCGTAGCGTCGTGTTTGCTTCTCCAGCAGGGCGAGCAGTGCTGTGGATTCTTTCGACGTTGGCGGACGCGACAGGCAACGGCGAAACGCAAAACCGATGCGATCGCGGTCGGTCGAACCTCCCTCGCGCAGCGTCTTATCGGCCAGCGCTCGGGCGCATTCCAGAAACACTGGTTCGTTGAGCGTCGTCAGGGCCTGCAAGGGGGTGTTCGAGCGGGAACGGCGGACGCAGGAGAAGTCGCCGTTCGGCGCGTCGAAATTTTGCAGTGGCGGGTAGGGCACGGAACGGAAGCGAAACGTGTACAGCGATCGCCGATAGCGGTTGCCGTCGGTGTCTTCCTTCCAGGTTTTCGGGCCATAACTGGTCGGGGGCTGAAACAGGAACGCCGGCGCCGGCGGATGCACGCTGGGCCCCCCCATTCGTGGGTCGAGTAAGCCGCTCGCTGAGAGTGCGATGTCGCGAACCAGCTCGGCATCGACGCGGACCCGCGCCCCACGCCCCAGCAATCGGTTGTACGGATCGCGCGCGTACAGCTCGGGTGAAACCTTCGACGACTGACGATATGTGGCCGACAAGACGATCAGCCGATGCAAGTGCTTGAGGCTCCATTCGCCGCTCTCTCCCCCCCTTAGGAAGGGGGGGTAGGGGGGGGTAGCGTTGCCGGTAGTTGTGCGCTGCTCGGTCGATTCAAGCGACCCCCCGCCCCCCCCTTCCTAAGGGGGGGAGACACGGTCGGTTCCATGAATTCGACGGCAAGCCAGTCGAGCAATTCAGGATGCGACGGGGTTTCGCTTTGCGAGCCCAGATCTTCGCTCGTGCTGACGAGTCCCGTTCCAAAGCACGTTTGCCAGATCCGGTTCACCATCGATCGGGCCGTTGTGGGTGAATTTCGATCGGTCAGCCACCGGGCGAATCCAAGCCGGTTTGCGGGGGCCTCCTTCGGAAACGGATGCAGAAACTCCGGGACGCCCGGCGACACCTCGGTCGTCGGTTTGAGGAAATCACCGCGGGCCAGCATGAACGTGGATCGGGCTTCGCCGCGCTCGCTCAGCACGAGTTGCGAAGAGTTCTCGGGGTGCTCCTGCCACAATTGCTCGATCTGTGCGTTCGCCTCCTGCCACTCGGGAACGGTCGTCCGCCAGTAACTGAAGACGACGGCGATCTGAGCGGGGGTGCGTTCCATCATCGGAACAGCAAGCGTCGAACGCACATCGGCAGGCAGCGGGTCGGCGACGACTTCGGCGGCATTCGTCACCGCGAGGCGGAAGCGGCCAAGGTTGTGATTCTGATTGTCGTCGCTGTTCCAGCCGCCGTGATTCTGTACCAGTTGGACTTCGATCACTGTCCCTTCCGGGAACGAAACTGGTGTCTCCAACTGAAAGACCGCCTTCCGCGGCTTGTTGCGCCGGCCGGGGCCGGCGTCGATCGTCCAGGCGGTTTCGTTCTTGTCGTCGATGGCGTATTCGACCGGGCCGGTGACGCGTGCCTTGCCACTCTTGTCGTCGAAAATCGGATCGAGTGGTTTCTCGGGGGGATTGACGTCTGCCGTAGCCCGGACGAACTTGACCGCCACCGACTGATCGGGCTTGCCGACCGGAGAAACCTTCGCTTTGAACTCGGTGAGCGCTGCCGTTCCATGGATCGACCGGCCCGGTCCGCCGAGCGGAAGGTTCGGATCGTTGAGCTGTTCGAGCCGGATCGCGGTGATGTTCTGGATTGCGGTCGTCGCGCTCACAGTCACCGTGTGCCTCGTCGGGGCGTACCCCTGGCACAAGTAGGAGCCATCCTTCAGGCGATAGATTTTCTGCCCCCCCGACGTGTCGTCCTCGGCGGACTGGATGATCGTCCATTCGGGTTGATTGGTCCGCACCGATTCTTCCCACGCGGCCATCCGCTGAAGCCAGTCGGCGTGCCGGTGCTGCAAGTCGGCATCGATCTCCTGAATCTGCCTGAGAACGTCGGCTCGCCGCAGCAGATCGCTCGGCGCGTAGACCGCAACGTTGGCCTCGTGTGAATTGTTGAGAAAGGCGAACATCCGGTAGTAATCTTCGTGCGTGATCGGGTCGTATTTGTGCGTGTGGCACTGGGCACACTGAATCGTCAGGCCAAGAATCCCCTTGCCGACGGCGTCCATGCGGTCGAACATGGCCTCCATCCGAAACTGCTCCGGATCGACCCCTCCCTCTTCGTTGATCATCGAGTTCCGCAGGAAGCCGGTGGCGACTAGCTGATCCTGGGTCGGCTGGGGAAGCAGGTCGCCCGCAATCTGCTCGATCAGAAACTGATCGTAAGGGAGATCGCGGTTGAGCGCACCGACCACCCAGTCGCGGTAGGCCCAGGCGAAGCGCGGCTTGTCTTTCTCATAGCCGTCTGAATCGGCGTAGCGGGCCGCGTCGAGCCAGAGTCTTCCCCAGCGTTCGCCATAATGCGGCGATGCGAGCAGACGATCGACCAGGTTCTCGTAGGCCTGGGGGCTTGCGTCGGCGATGAACACGTCGACCTCGGCAATCGTGGGTGGCAAACCGATCAGATCGAGACTCAGCCGGCGGATCAGCGTCGGGCGATCGGCCTCGGGCGAGAAGCTCATGCCTTCCCGCGCCAAACGGGCGAGGACGAAGTTGTCGATAGGATTTCGCACCCGTGTCGCCATTTCAACGGCGGGAACAGCCGGCCGCGTCGGCTTCTCGAAGGCCCAGTGCGTCGACCATCTTGCCCCTTGCTCGATCCAGCGGCGGACGAGCTCGATCTGCCGGTCGGTCAGTTTCTTTCCCGATTTTGCGGGGGGCATCCGCAATGCCGGATCGTCGCTCGTCATTCGCAGGTAAGCTTCGCTCTCATTTGGCCGTCCGGGCACGAATGGAATGCCGCCCGACGGATGCGGCCCTAACGCACCGGCTTTCGTGTCGAGACGCAACTCGGCTTTGCGATTCTCCGGATCAGGCCCGTGACACAGAAAGCAGGTCTCCGACAGAATCGGCCGGATGTCGCGGGCGAAATCAATCTTGTCGTCGGCAAGAGCCGAAGCGGCCACTGTCGCGGCAAATGCCAGCCACAGAACAACGACAGCAGGCGCACGCATTCTTCCAACTCCCGTGGTGACGGAGAAACTCCGAAATCGTCTGTCCGGCATCTTGCCGAACAGTACCATCCATTAGTATCCGCAAATTCGCTCGCGCAATCCATCTTACGTCGACATTCGAGTCAGGAGCACACGACCTCCGGTGAGCGATCGGTCGAGCGGCGGCGGGTGCGCAGCGGAGCGGCGGACGAGGTGTTCCCAAACAGAGTTTGGGAACAAGGAATCCCGTGTCGACCGGCTGTACCGGATCTGGAAACATTCGAAGAATCGGGGACATTCGTATCGGGGAGTCGTAGCGAGGCATCACCGGACACCGTGCGATGCTACGACTGCGCTCGCGATTGCCTGCTTACCTGCCGGCTAAAGGCCGTGCGACAAGGCCACCAGCAGGGCCAGAACGCCGAGCATGAAGCCGCCAATTGTCAGCGACAGTCGGCCGGCCCGGCGCAGGATCCTGTCGGGCGCTTCGTATCGACTGGCGCTATAGACGAGGCTGATCACAACAATCAGCGGCACGGCAAACCAGATGCGGGGTAGAGGTCCCTCAGCGGCGGCGAGAAACAGATCACTCCACATTTTGACATCCCCAAACGATCAGCGAATTGATGTACTGGCCAGGAACCAGTAACGAAGCAGCTGGACAGGCGTCAGGCCGGCGCTGGAGTTGGCTCCGCTGCCGCGCCTTCCTCTTCTTCGCCGTCGTACGCTGGACCTTCCAGGGCGTCGTAAATGGCGAGAATGTTGAGCAGCCCGGCAATCATGGTGAAGACGACCCCCAGTTCAAAGCGCGACCCCAATAGAAAATGGGCACGATCGAGATCAGTCTGATCGCCGGCAAAGTCGTTGACGCGCAAATCGCGAAGCGGGGCCTCGTAGGAATTCCAGATCGGCCGGGGGATGTGTCCTTCCAGTCCGCCGCGGATCACCACGTCCGGTTGCTCGCTGGTCCGGCCTTCGAAAGTGCCGGACAAGCGGCGTTTCTCCGAAGGAGCGACTTCGGGATCGAGCGATCCTGAGCCGGGCGTCACGTCGCCTTCAATCTTCACCGGGCCTTTCGCCGTCTGCAGTTCGCCGGAAAGCTTGCCAGTCCAGAGGTGAGGCATGTTCAGCTCGTGCGGGCGCAATGTGATCGAACCGGCGATTGGACCGTCGAAGTCGCTCGTCTCGGCCGTGAGCTTGCCTGCGAACTGCGATGTCATCGGTTTCGGCATGTAGTTGACGTCAAATGCCCGTGACGAACGGAGCTCGGCCTGCGCCAGAGCCGGCAGCGCCGGCAGACCGACCCAGAACTGACACAGGTAGGCGTACGTGCGATTTTCGGTGCTTTGCCAGTTGAAATAGACGACCTGCCCGTGGCCGATGCGCATGCCCGTGAAAAAGGTTCCGAGGATGCACACCGCGTAGAGCACCGCCTTGAACATCCGCCGCTGGTAGAAGTGTCCCAGCCCCGGGACCAGAAAGGCCAACAGGGCGGAGAACATCGGATCCTTCAGCGGAACACGGGTTTGCGGCATGGCAAGATTTCAATTGAGAATCAAACGAAGGCTGAAGCGGTGACGCATTCGACACCCCATCCAGCCAATTCAACGCATTCTAGAGTCTTTCAGATCATTGGGAAAGCCGCATTTCTGCCGGCCCGACAGAAATGAGATTCACGACTCTGACCGGCAAAATACAGAGCGGATTCGTGTGCCCAGGCCATTGCAAACGCCGCAGACCGGGAGCTCGCATCCCCGGAATTTCGTGGCGGGCTCGACGGCGATTGCGTATGATTGGCGACGCGGAGGAACCGCCGCGCTGACGAGGGCAGGATGCCAATTTCACCCGGATTGGCCCGATCGCTCGTGATGCAAAAGGGTTCCCATGCCTTGCTGCCCGAACTGCGGCTCCCGACTCAGCTACGCTGCCTCCGATTGTCCCCAATGCCGCTCTCAGGCCGAGTTTTTGTCGCCGACACTCGGGGGCGACGAATCGTCAGCCAATGCCGTATCGATCGGGACCGACGAAAGTCGGGTCGCGATCGCCCGGTTTCAGAACGGCGCCGAAGCGGGATTCTTCGCCGACGAATTGTATCGGACGACCGGTATCGAAACCGAGGTGATGGCTCGCGAGCACTTCGATGCCGTTCATGCCGCCTGGTCGATCGACTATCTGCTGCTGGCGGCTGAGGCCAGCGCGTCTCAGGGAGCCCAGGCGTTGCGGACCCTCGTCGCCAGCACCGACGACGACCCTGCCTGCGATGTCGACTCCGAGCGCAAAGACCTGCCCGGGGGCCTGTGGATGCCGCTCATCCTCACCCTCGCTGCCGGGTCGATCGCCTGCTGGGGGGTCGAACGCGCCGAACAGCGACCGCGTCCGGCTGCACTGGTCGATCGTGATCCACGATTGCCCCCCGACTTGTGGCACGTTCTCGGCTCGACGCCGGGACCTTGGCATCAGACGGGGGTGAATGGGGTGGGCACTCGAGAATTGACCGTCGATCGCGACCGACAGACGGCTCTCCTTCGTGAAGATCACGACGGCGACGGCGCGTTCGATTTCGAGTGGCACTTCGATTGGCGGAAATGAACGCATTGCGGCAATTCTCCGCCGACGTGCCTCCCCGGACGCACCGACAGGCTTGTGTCCGCGCACCGGGTGAATCACAATCGGGCGGCACAATGGCGTGCAGGAGACCGTCGCATGTGGCCGCGCGTGCTGTTGGTTCTGATTCTCTGCGAATTCTCACTGAGCAATGGGCCTTCCCACGTCGCAGCCGCAGAAGATCCGGTTGATCTCGGCGGAGTGCGGGAAGAGCACGTGATGATCCCGATGCGGGATGGGAAGCGGCTTTCAGCCTACCTCTATTTTCCGCCGGGAGCCGGACCCTAGCCGGTCCTCTACGAGCAGCGCTACGCCGACCTGCGCGGCATTTCGAGTCGGCAAGCCTATGCGCGACTCGCGCTGGGAGGATTCGTCGTTTGCGGCGAGAACTTCCGCGGGGCATACCAGTCGGAAGGGACCTGGGTCGGCTATCGGGCGCTGGGCTGGGGTGAGCTGAAGGACGGCTACGACACGGTCGAGTGGCTGGCGTCGCAACCATGGTCGACCGGGAAGATCGGGACCTACGGCAGTTCGCAGGCCGGCTTCGCCCAGAATTTTCTGGCGGTGACTCAGCCGCCACACCTGGTGTGTCAGTACATGATCGATACCGGGCTCAGCCTGTATCAGGAAGGTTACCGGATTGGCGGAACGACGCGTCCCGAGCGATTCAAAGGGATGGACGCCGTCTGTCGCGATCCGAAGGACAACCGCCGGTTGCTGGCCGAATGGTTCGCGCACCCGAAATACGACGACTATTGGGCCGACGAGGACTGCACGCGGTTCATCGACAAGATGAACGTGCCCTGCTTTACGATCGGCAGTTGGTACGACTTCATGTGTGTGGGGTCGATCGACAGTTTCGTCGGCCGGCAACATCGGGGAGGCCCCAACTCCCGCGGCCGGCAGCAGCTTCTGGTCGGTCCCTGGCTGCACGGAGGACACCTCGGCAAGAATTCGAGCAAAGTCGGCGAGCTCACGTATCCCGAGAATGCCAAATTCGATTCCGAGAAGCACATGCTCCGCTGGTTCGATCATTATCTCAAAGGTGAGGACAACGGAATCGACCGCGAGTCGGCGGTGAGGCACTACGTCATGGGGGCTCTCGGTGAAGACGGCGCTCCCGGAAACGAATGGCGCACGGCGGGCGACTGGCCGGTGCCGGCCAAGCCAACGGCCTACTATTTCCAAACCGACGGAAGCCTGGGAAGGACAGCGCCCACAAGCAGCGACGGCGCTGTGACGATCGTTGCCGATCCGCTGCTTCCCAACACCATTCCGGCGGGGCCATTCTCGGGCGCGAAGGATGCCCAGGGATTCGAGAAGCAGTCTCAGGTCCGCACGTTCACGACTGAGGTTCTAACCGAACCTGTCGAATGGACAGGCCAGGTGCAGACCGAGCTGTATGTGACGTCGACCGCCCGCGACACCGACTTCATCGTGCGCGTCAGCGACGTCTATCCGGATGGCCGCTCGATCCTGATCATGGATTACGTTCGCCGGGCCCGATACCGCGACGGATACGACAAAGAAGTCTTTTTGGAGCCGGGGCAGGTGGCGAAAGTCGCTTTCGACGTCGGTTGGCTCAGTCAGATTTTCAATCGCGGGCACCGGATCCGCGTCACCGTCGCCAGCACCGGCGCCATGTTCTACGAACCGAATCCGAACACCGGCGAACCGCTGACGCTCGAGTTTCCCGAAAAGACCGTTGTGGCTCAGAACACGGTCCATCTCAATCGAAAGTATGCGTCGCGCGTCATTGCGCCGTTGCGCGGAGAATGAGAGACCGGGAGACGGAGAGAAAACCACTCTTGAACTCTTCAACCCTTAAACTCTGAAACCATTTCCCGAAGGTTGCCCCATGCTGCGCTCCATCAGTTTGCTTGGCCTGTCACTTACGGGAATCCTGTTCGCGGCCGCTATTCCGGACCCGGTCAATCCCGATCCGAGCGGGCCGCGTCCGATCGACGCGGTCGATTCGGTCTTCATCGAAGAGCTCACGTGGATGGAGGTCCGCGACGCCCAGAAATCGGGCAAGACGACGATTCTCGTCGCGACCGGCGGAATCGAGCAGAACGGCCCCTACCTGGCGCTCGGCAAGCACAACTACATTCTGCGAGCGACAACCGAAGCCGTCGCCCGCAAACTGGGCAACGCACTCGTGGCCCCGATCATCGCCTTCGTGCCGGAAGGGGAGATCGATCCCCCCAGCTCGCACATGAAGTACCCGGGGAGCATCAGCCTGACGGAAGACACCTACCGCAAACTGCTGACTGATATCTGCGCCAGCCTGAAAACCGGCGGGTTCACCGACATCGTGCTGATCGGCGACAGCGGCGGAAACCAGGACGGAATGAAAGCCGTCCAGGAAGCGCTCAGCGCAAAATGGGCCGGCGGCAAGACCCGTGTGCATTTCATTCCCGAATACTATGATTATGCCGGCGTTGAAAAGTTCCTCGTGTCACAGGGGATCCAGCAGACGCAGGAAGGTCTGCACGACGACTACGGCATCACGTCGCAAATGATGGTCGTCGATCCTTCCACAGTGCGAATGAAGCAGCGGATCGCTGCCGGAAAATTCACAATCAACGGAGTGCCGCTCGCCCCGGCGGAGAAGACGATCGCCATGGGAAAGCGGGTCGTGGATTACCGGGCCGGAATCACGGCCGAGAAGATTCGCAGCTCGGTCGGGGCGAAAACTGCGAAATGAATTGTGTCAGTACGGCCGCCGAATGCCGCGTCGGATCGAGACGATCGGCTCGTCGTCGGCCCGTTGTCTTATCGACTTACCTTTTGCCATAACGACCTTCCAACTCTCCGCCATGCCGCCACCTGCCATTTACGACCTGTCCGCAATCGACTTCAGCCGTCCGGTGTTCGACATCGAAGCCATCCGCCGGGTCAATCCTCAGCGAAATCAGATGGAGCAGCTCACGGCGATCGTGTACGTCGACACTCAAAACCACGGCCTCGTCGGTTACAAGGACATCACCGAGAGTGAATTCTGGGTGACGGGGCACATGCCGGGGTTTCCGTTGATGCCGGGGGTCATCATGTGCGAGGCGGCGGCCCAGCTCGCGGCTTTCTACGCGCAGAAGTACAACCTGCTGGGGGGAGACTTTGTGGGATTCGGCGGGATGGACGAGATTCGTTTTCGCGGGCCGATCTTCCCCAATTCGCGGTTGATCCTGCTGGCTCGACTGACGAATCTTCGCCCTCACCGTCGGGCCACGTTCGAATTCCAGGGAGTCGTCGATGAACGGATGGTCTTCACGGGCAGCATGATCGGCGTCCCGATCACCCGCGACCAGGGGATGGATGTGTAGCCGCCGCAAACGAGTGCCCAGTCAAACTTGTTACGAGGGATTGGGTGCCACGGCCAGGGAGCAAAGCGACTCGGCCGTGTGAACGTCTCGGGGCGCTACCTCGCGAGTCGCACGGCCGACTCCCGTTGGTCGCTGGCCGTGGCACCCATCATATCATCGATGACAAAGCAGTAGACTAGCTCAGCGCCTTCCGCCTGCGATCCTTCGTCCGCCCATGAAATCGACCCTCTCCATGTCCGCCCCCCCGATTCCCGATCTGCGTCCGTGGTTCGTGACGCTGGAGGATCTTCCGCCGCCGCCGTTGGACTGGAAGGCCTATTTCGGCAACGCACAACCGGTCGAGCTGGAAATCGGGAGCGGCCGGGGCCTGTTTCTGGTGACGGCCGGCACGGCGAATCCGCAGACAAACTTTCTCGGAATCGAATACGACTTCAAAGAGGGGCGCCGCGCCGCGCGCCGCCTGCAGAAGCGCGCCTTCCCCAACGTCCGGATTCTGGGGGCCGATGCGCGAATCGCGCTGCCGAAATACATCCCCGATGCGTCGCTGTCCGCGTTGCACGTTTACTTTCCCGATCCGTGGTGGAAGCGCCGGCACCATAAGCGGCGAATCTGGAACGCCGAGCTCGTCGCCCAGGCCGCCCGCATATTGCAGCCGGGCGGGTTGCTCCATGCGTGGACCGACGTCGAGGAGTATTTCGCAGTGATCCTGGAGCTCGTCGCCGCGCATCCGGCGTTCCTTGAGCGCCCACCGTCTAACGAGAAACAGCCTGAGCACGACATGGATTACCGCACGAGCTTCGAGCGCAAGAAGCGCAAGGCCGGGCTGCCGATCTTCCGCGCCCTGTGGGAACGGCAATCGCAGCCGCAATGACCCGACTTGATCGTTCTCCGATCCACTGCCAAAATCAGGTCATGGAACGCGCGATCGACGTCGGCGGCAATTATCGGGAGTGGTGGTTCCTGACGCTGGTGGCTCTGGCGGTGTGCCTCGTGGCCGGGGGGGCGATGCTGCTGGCGACCCATGCCGAAGGCGGGCTGCCGGTATTGATCGCCGGCGCAGTCGCAGCCGCCGCTACGTGCCTGGCCGCGGTGGCGATTTTCAATCGCAAGCTCTCCGTGCAGATCACTCCCGACGGATTCATCGCCCGCAACCGCCACGGCGAACGTGAATTCACCGACGAGCAGGTGATCTGCGCGAGCTTGCATGCCGCTTCGAACTATTCGAGCGGCGAGCTGAAATCGACGACCCGCGTTTTCGACGTGTGGGTTGAGGGAGAAGCGGCTCCCGAACGTTTCAAGATGGTCAACCGGATTCCGCTCGCTGCAACCGATCCGCTGGAATGGCTGATTGAACGGATCCTCGGGCATCTCTACGATCGCGCCGAGGCAGCGCTCGCAGCGAAACAGCCGTTCGAAGGCGAAGGCTGGGCGCTGCACGGAAATGAGTTGATCGTCTCGGGCCAGCGCGTGGCCAGCGCCGTAAGGATTGACGAGCTCTCGGCAGCGGACGTGTTCGACAACCATCTTTGCGTCTGGAAGCGCGGACAGGACGAGCCGGCGGTGCGCATCCCGATCCGTTCGGCCAACGTTGCCGTTCTGCATCGACTGCTCCGCGACCGACTGGCGCCGTCGCCCGACACCGCCCCTCCCCCCGCGGGAGATCAATTGGGACGAATTCTGTTCGAGCGCAATCCGGGACGAACGCTGGTGATCACGACGTGGCTATTGCCGATTGTCGCCGGCGGGCTGTTCATTGTGAGTGCGACAGTGGCCATTGTCCGCGGACAACTTGAACCGGCGTTGATCGGCGGGGCGATCGGCGTCGTGCTCGGCCTCTTATGGCTCATTCCATTGACGCAATGCGTGCGGCTGCGATGCCACGAGCACGGGGTCTCGCGGCGCTGGCTGCGCTGGGAGAAGCGCCTGCCCTATCGCGACGTCGATTCATTCACTTACAGCGCCGTCAGGCAGTATGTGAAAGGAGTCTACTCGGGAACGACATTCACATTGACGTTCCTCTCGAAAGTCGAGGGGCGACCGGCCAAGCTCACCTACGCCAAGTCGCTCCGCAACGCCGACGAAGAGCTTGACCACCTGCGCGATCACGTCAGTCGC
>JAGVKR010000199.1 GCA_020050375.1 Planctomycetales bacterium | reverse complement strand
TGATCGACGCAACTCTTGCGCGGCCAATGGTCGTACTGCAGCTTCTTGTGCAGATCGGGCTGCTTGAACGCCACGAGGTCATGAATGCTGACTGCCTTGTGGTCGTCGTGATTCCCCTGGCGCTCACCCGCCTCGCGGACCTTGTCGTGATAGACCTCGGGCCGCCGATTGAGAGTCGCCAGCAAATTGTGATTGATGCTGCGGATGTCCAGCTCGTAGATGTGTCCGCCGCGGCTGGGGGAGACATACGCCACGAGGCGGTCGCTCGCGAGCCGCAGCTCCTTTCGCGCGTCGAGATTGTAGTCAGCCGCGTTGACCTCGACCCACGGCCCGTCGCGGCCCACCGCCTGCTCGAGGAGCGTATCGGCGGCAATCAGGTGGTGATAGATGGCGTTCCGCAAATGGGGCAAATACAGGCCGCCGAACGCGCCGTGCCAGTACGGGCAGTTGCACTGCGCCCGATAGAGCGCCGTGCGGGCCTGCGACACGAGATCGCACCGTTCGCGGGCTGCGCCGCTCTCGGTCACCTCGCGCAGCCGCTCGCTGACTTGCAGCATCCGCGCGTACATCTCGTTGCTTTCAGGATACTTGACGCGGAAGTTGCGCCAGAACCCGCCCCGCAGAAACTGCTTGAGCTGCGACCAGTCGGGAGTGTGCTCGTGAGCATGAACCAAATGGAAGTACTCACTCTGCCGTGAGACCGGGAGCGCCCATTCGGTCATCTCGCGATAGCTGGCGTCAGGGAGATAGACCTTGCCGATCGGCGGAACGTTGTCGATCACTTCCGAGAGGGTCGAGACCTTGAGCCAGTCGGCATTGGCGCGGAGCGCGTCGAGAAAGCGATAGATCCAGCCGTCCTGGTAGACGTGCTTTTTCGTTCCCGGCCAGGTGCCGAATTTCTCACCGTCGTCACCGAACGTGACCACCGAATTCGGGAACCGGTCGGCGATCTCGCGGAGGTAGTTGATCGTCTCCTGCGGATCGGCGAAGGGGATCGTATACCGCAACTTCTCGCTGCCGGGGAAAATCTTCAGCAGCCGCCCTTCGTCTTCGGAAAGGTAATAGCCATGCAGCTCGTCGTCGCGCAGGCCGGCGTTGCGGAAGTGATAGTCGTCGAGAATCGTGTATTCGATTCCGGCCTGCGTGATGTCGCCGGCAAACGATTGCTCCCAGACTCTCTCGGGAACCCACATCCCGCGGACCTGAGTGCCGAACAGCTTTTCGAGATAACGCGTGTACGCCGTAATCTGCCCGACCCGGTCGCGACGCGGAATGGTCGCGAGAATCGGCTCGTAGAAGGGGCCGCCGACGATCTCGACCTGCCCGCGGTCAGCCAGCATCCGCACGCGGTCGATGTATTCCGGATGCTTGTCGACGAGCCACTCGAGCAGGCTGCCCGAGGTGTGCAGGGCCACCGGCAGCTCGGGGTACTTCTCGAGGACGTCGAGAAAGGGGGCGTAGCTGTCCTGGTAGGCAGCTTCGAACACGCCGTCGAAATTTCCGATCGGCTGATGATCGTGCAACGCCAGAACCAGACGAATGCGACAACTCATGGGCGAATCCTTTCCTCCATGCGGGGCGCTGGCGCAGTGGCGGGAAATCGACGAGTCCGGTGATGAAAGCAGTGCTCAGTTAACAGTACTTCAGAGATCAGGCGATAACCAAATGGCCGCTCAGCCGGCAAACTCAGCCCTCATCCAGCTTGCCTCTTCGCATCAGTCGTATGAATCATCCTCTGCGTTTGATGTTCGATGTGGATCATGTCGCGCACTAACGGGCAAAACAACCGTCGGCGTCACGCTCAATGTATCGAGACTTGCGTTTTTTTTCGATTGCGGTTGCGGCGGGATTCTTCAGAAAATTTTTCCTCAATTCTCCAGATTCGCCGGTGGATGGATCCCCTGGACGTTATTTTGGGTGCCACGACCAGCGGCCTGGTATCTGCGCATTTCGTTCTCCCCTCTCCCTCGACGGGAGAGGGGTCGGGGGTGAGGGTGATTTTCGCGTCCATTGGCGTGCGCCCCCCATCCCCAATTCTTTCCCCATCGGAGTGCCCTCTTCGCACGCTAAAAGCTCCCGTTGGCCGTGAATTCGACCTCCGTCTCGCGGAGAAACGCCCCCGCCTGCTCTGGAAGCACCGGGTTGATGTAGAACCCGCTTCCCCATTCGAAACCCGCGATACGCGTGAGGCGCGGGATGATTTCGACGTGCCAGTGGTAATGCGGCACTTCTTTGGTGTCGAACGGCGCCGTGTGAATGATGTAGTTGTACGGCGGGTCGTCGAGTGCCAACTCCAGCTTGCCGAGGATCGTCTTGAGGACCGTCCCCATTTCCTCGACCCCCTGCCGCGGGATGTTCTCGAAGTGGCTCGAGTGCTGCTTGGGAAGGATCCAGGTCTCGAAAGGAAAGCGGCTGGCAAACGGGCAAAAGGCGATGAAGTTGGGCGTATCGAGCACGATCCGGCTGGCGGCCGCGAGCTCCTGCTGAATCATGTCGCAGTAGATGCAGCGCCCGCGATAATTGTAGAACTCGAGCGAGCCGGTCATCTCCTCCCAGACCGAAATCGGCACAACGGGTGTGACGATGAGTTGCGAATGGCTGTGTTCGAGCGACGCGCCAGCGAGCGCTCCGACATTCTTGAAGATCAACCCGTGGACAAGCCTGGGATCGCGCTTGAGGTCGACCAGCCGGTCGCGATAGACCCACAGAATCTCGCGGACGTTGTCGACGGAGAGCCGCGCCATGCTCGATTCATGGTGCGGACATTCGATGATCACTTCGTGCGCGCCGACACCGTTCATCAGGTCGTAGATTCCGTCGCCGCGCTTGTTGAGCGCCCCTTCGACAGTGAGCGCCGGGAATTTATTGGGGACAACGCGCACGCGCCAACCGGGGTTGTTGGAGCCGGAGTGCGGCTCGCGATACGCCAGAATCTCGGGGGGCGTGTTGCTTTCGTTCCCCTTGCAGAACGGGCAGAACCCGCCGCTCTTCACCGGTTCGAGCCGCGCAAAATCCTGGGGGCGTTTGGCGCGATCGGTGGCGATAATCACCCAGCGTCCGACGATCGGGTCTTTGCGGAGATCAGACATGACGGGAGAAAGGGGTCAGGATTCGGGGGTCAGGGGAGTCGAGGATAGAAGATCGTAGATAGTAGGTCGGGGATCGAAGGGGACTCTGCCAGTGCTCTATCCACTATCTTCGATCGTCACGCTTGCCACATGATTTGTTCGTAATCGGCGCTGGGAACGCGCAGTTCCAGCGCCCCTTCGCGCGGGGCCCGGTCGATGCTCTGCCCGTCGGTGAGCGCTTCAACGTAAAAGTGGACCGGTGTGTCGGGTTGCACGTCGAGATCGGCGAAGGGGACGGTCAACTCGACGATCTGAGCGACGGCCGCCTGCACCCGCGCCGTGAGGATCTCTTCTTTGTTCCTGAGCAATCGGGCCCGCATCAGCGTCTTGCCCGGATCGCTGATCCGCAACTCGTATCCCTGCGGCTCCAGAAACACGAGACGGATCTCCTCGACGCGGTCCAGCTCCTCCTTGGCGGTGCGGGCCGTGTCGATTCGGACCATCAACCGCTCAAGGTCGAAACCGAAGTAAACCTCGCGAATGACTCCCTCTGTGACGAGCGTCATCGTGCCCCGCTCGCTGCCGCTGACGTAATGCCCCGCGTTGATCCATTCGAAATACGTCCGCCGACCGTCGACCTTCACCTTCAGGAAACCCTTGGGATCGGTGTGCACGCTCTTGCGCTGCATCCGCGTGATCGGGCGATTGAGCAACGACGGCGACGGCGTCCCCAAGAGCGTGTAAACGTTCTGCAGGTGCTTGCGGAACAACTGATCGAACAGGTCGTCCTGGGCCGACGAGTGATCGTCGCCGAACCACCAGAACCAGTCGCTCCCTTCGGCGATGTACAACTCTTCCCACGCCAAGGCCAGATCGGCGGCGGGGGCCTGTCCCTGCGACTGGGTGAGAAACTGCCGCGTCTGGTGCAGCAGGTCCCAAGCAGTGTTGTCTTCCGAGTGGCCGATCCAGATCGCGAAGTTGTGCGAGATCCAACTGCCGGCGAACAGTCGTCCGATGCGATCGGTGGCGGGATGCTCGCGAACGTAGTCGCCGACGCGCACGGGGCGAATGGCCCCATGCCGGGCCGCGCCGCGATAGAGCGTCCGCAGGAATTCGACGCCGCCGTCCGGGTAGTATTCCCAGCAGTTTTCGCCGTCGAGGATGATCGGAACGAGCGCCGGCCGACCCGCGTTGTTCGATTCGACGGCGCGACCGATCGCTTCGACGCGCCCGAGCAGGTCCTGCGCGGCACGGGTTGGGTCGCTCCGCTGGTAATGGAAGCCGATCAGGTCGGAAAGGCCGTGATCGCGAAAGACGATCTGCAACTGGTGCCCCTGCTCTTCGATCCGCCACGGGCGGTAGAGCATTTCCGGATGGCGGATGTACCCCTGCGAATCGCGGGAAATCCAGCCGTTCGTCGACCGTGCCAGAATTTCTTCGTCGGTGGCGATCCATTCGATCCCGGCCTGGGCGATCGCCGGAATGATCTCCTGCGAGACCGAGCCCTCGGAGGGCCACATCCCGGTGGGAGCCGACCCGAACAACTCTTTGTGCAGGGCGACGCCGCGCTCGATCTGCAACCGGGCATCGGCCGCGTACGACTCGAGATGCTTGGGCAACTCGCATTCCGGCATGGCCTGCCGCGCCGAGCGCTTGTCCCACAGGAGCGGCAGAATCGGATGGTAGAACGGGGTGGTCGTCAGCTCGATCTGGCCGCTCTTGGCGAGCTCGCGATGCAGGGGGATGATCTCGCGCAGGATCTGCATCTGCTTTTCAAGCAGGCGGTTTTTTTCGTTTTCGGTCCAGAAGCGTCCTTTGTTGCGCAATTCGCGCAGCTCGGGGTCTTTCTCGAACGCCAGCGGGTGCATCCATGTGAGATTGTTCCACACCTGCAGGTCGCGCAGATCGCGTTCCGAAAAGCGCGGCAGCGCCTTCTCGGCCGTGTCCCGACCGAAGCCCCGCTTCAGGTACAGCTCGTGGTATCGCGGGTACGGCCGGATCATGTTGTCCGCGCTGGCCATGAAGAACTGGTCGAGGATGTACTGCGAATCCCCTTCCGTCAGACCATCGGCCGGGATCCGCGAGACGTCGAGATGCCGGTCGCTCCCCCCCTTGTCGGTGTACCGCTGGATCTGTAGCAGCAGGCTCGGCACCAGGTTGATGGCGCAGCGAAACTCGGGCACCTCTTTGAGGTGCAGCGCCATCCCGTAGTAGTCTTTTGTTCCGTGCAAACGGACCCACGGCATCAGCGTCTCGCCGCTGACGTCGTCCGGGTAATACGGTTGATGCTGATGCCAGAACAACGCCAGAGCGATGGGCTGCATACTCGATTTCGACGATCGGTGACGCGCGGCCGATCGGAAGGGCCGCGCTGAGATCTGGTTGTGGTTTCTTGGCGTTGCGCAGTCAGCCGGCCCGCCGACGCGCATTCGCCCCGCGATGCATCTGCCTCAAGCCCCAAGTCTCAAGCCTCAGGCCTACGCATAATCAGCAATATCGGCAACGCCACCACAAGGCATGAATGTATCCCAAGTCACGAATTCGGGAAAGATGTCTCATTTTGCCCATTCTCACAGAGCAGAGGCCTGTGATCGCTGGCGGATGACACTCGTCCTCATTGTTCGTTGAAACGTAAATGTGAGGTCGCGTGGCCGGGGTCGACCAACGGGAGCCCCCGGTGTTCGTTGAAGTCGGATGACAAATTTCGACCGACCGACCGACCGCTCTGCTGATTCTCGATCCCGATTGTCACGTCCGGTGATTTTTGCGAGTAGATGCGGTTCGCTGGTGCCGCATTCGTGCAGGAGTCGCGCGTTTCGCGCCAGGACGGTCGTCGGAAGAGCCCCGACAGGGGCGAGATTCAATAGCCCAGCGGCTGTGTTTTTTTTCAAGGGCATGATGGTCACGAAAGGCAATGAGGAGGAAAGTTTTCCGGCATGGCGAATGCCGGTGCGGCGGGGGT
>JAGVKR010000433.1 GCA_020050375.1 Planctomycetales bacterium | reverse complement strand
GTGAACCACACCACAAGTCGCGGCAGAAGCTCTGCGTTCGAATAAAACAATTGCCCCGAACCGAACTGCCCCGCCCACACCGCCTCATTCAGACTCAACAAATGATTCTCGGTCCACGACCAGGCGGTGAAGCCAAAGCAGGCAAACGCTCCGCAGCCGACGGCGATCCGCCACGCGAACGACGCCTGGGCGATGATTCGGCTCTTGAGCAGGTACAATAGATAGAACCCGACGATCAGCACCGGCAGGATCGCCATCCACCGATGAAAGAGCAGCAGGTTCGCCGTATAGAACTGCCGCTGATAGAGGATCTGCACGAAGAGCAGGGGGGCGATGCCGGCCGTAATCGCCGCGCTGAGCATGAAGGGGAGCCAGTCGCGAAGAGGCGAAGCGACAGGGTCATCGGATTCGCTCGTAGCATTGCGCGAGCGGAAGATCGCGGACGCCGCGACGTACGCCGTGCCCGCGAGTACGTAATTCATGAACACGACATGAATGACCAGCGTCGCCACGTAGAGCGTGAGGTAGAACGCAGTCGGCAGCGGATACCCGAACGGAAAGGGAGCGTCCATCAGCGGGGTTTCCTCGCCGCAAGATGCAGAAACGCAGCCCCCGGCTCCGTCCCGGCATCATCGAGCCATCCCTGAATCCGCGCCAGGACTTCGGCGTCTTCGGAGACCGGCCATGCCGCCGGGGAATAGGCTGATACCCATTCGAGATACTGCACCAGTGCCTCGCATTCACGGGGCGTTCCCGCGAAGGGGGGCATGAACGTTTTCGTCCGTTGCAACTGAGCGATATTCATTCGCTTCTGCTCGGTCGACCAGCTCGACGAAAGGTGCAAGAGCGCATTGGCTCCGTCAATCGTGTGACAGATGCTGCACTGGAAGCGATACACCTTCACCCCCAGCCGCACCTGGTCGTTGGGATAGCGCTCGGCGCCCTTGAGCGGATAGGGATCGTCGGTCACCGAGCCGCGATAGCGGAGCATCTGAATTTCGCCGAGGCGGATCGAATTCGAGTAGAGCGTCTCGCGGACCGTGAACGGTTTGCGGACCCCTTCGCGAACGAACTCGCCCCCGGCCGTCGCCGCGAACCCCAACGCGCGGAGGAGCGTCGCCGTCGCGCCGTTGATGAACAGTTTCTGCCGCAGGAGCCCGAACAGGGCGTAGACACCGATCAGTAGGGACGCCCCGATCCCCAACAGGAAAAAGAGCATCATCGCGACGTTCCCTCCCAGCACCCAAGACCGGCTGTCGGGCGGGATGCTGGAGAAATACCACACGCCGAGCAACGGCATCAGCACCATCGGCGCGAGAAACCGGGCCGACTGGTTGATCAGCCGCGTGCGGGCGCTGCGATCGAGATCGGGGATGGCGTTGATCACGACGCAGGCGACGAGGGCCGCGATCGTCATCGACGTGATTGTGCGGAAAATCAGCGACGGCCAGAAGCTGGGATTGAAGAACCCGCCCCAGACGCTCCGCGTTTCGAGCCACGTTCCAGGGGTCAATTGCCACGACAGGATGCCGTTGATCCAGAACAGGCTGAACCAGGCTGCCACAAAATAGAGCGCCAGCAGCGTCAGTCGCGAACGATCGTCGAGCCGTTCCCCATAGCGATAGAAGGCGTACCCCGAGACGATCTCGAGGCAGAAGAACGTCCATTCGGTGGCCCAGATCCAATGGAACTCGTCGACCATCAGGCCGATCGTCCGCGGGCTGACCTGGATCGACGTGAACCACATCCCCACGCCGGTCAGGGCCCCGATCACGAAGCTGATCAGAACGAGCAGCTTGAAGAATCCGTCGACAAATTTCCGTGCGTCGGGACTCTCTCCCCGTTGCCCCAGCCGTTCGAGGTAGCACATCAAGAGGCCGCCGCCGATCGCGAACTGCGCCAGGAACACATGAAAAATCCCCAGCCCCCCGATCACCATCCCCTTCATGTTGGGGCCGAAATCGTTGATCGGGTAGTACGGAAACGAAAGTACGTCGGGCATCGGGATTCGAACGTCAGGCCAAAAGCGGCGTCAGCACTTTCGCATCGTACACATCGGTCAGACGCTCGTCGCGGCCGTTCAGGTGATAATTGACCCGCTTGTGGTCGAGACCCAGCAGGTGCAGGACAGTGGCGTGGAAATCGGAGACCTTGGCGCGGTTTTCGACAGCGTGATAGCCCAGCTCGTCGGTCGCGCCGTAGGCCTGGCCCCCCTTAATCCCACCCCCCGCCATCCACAGGCTGAAGGCCTGCTTGTGGTGGTCGCGGCCGTTGCCTCCCTGGCTGACGGGTGTCCGCCCGAATTCACCCCCCCACAGGACCAGCGTTTCATCGAGCAGGCCCCGCCGTTTGAGGTCTTTGACGAGCGCTGCCGCGGGCTGGTCGGTCTCGCTGCAGATTTTTTTAGTCGCGTTGGCGTTGTCGGCGTGCGTGTCCCAGCGTTGCCCTTCGACGAAGATCTGCACGAACCGCACGCCGCGCTCGACCAGCCGGCGGGCCATCAGGCAGCGCCGGCCGTAAGCGGCGGTCGTCGGATTGTCGAGTCCGTACAGCGCCTGCGTTTCGGCCGTCTCCTGCGCGAGATCGAGCGCTTCCGTGGCCGTCACCTGCATTCGCGCGGCCAGCTCGTAGCTGGCAATTCGAGCTTCGAGCTGCGGGTCGATCAACCGGTGCGACGCGCGATGCTCGTTGTTGAGGCTGCTCAATAGCGCGCTTCGCAGCCTGCTCAGCCCCGGCGCGACTTCCGTTTGCGGCTGGAGATACAATACTGGCGGGCCGGAAGTCCGCAGATGCAGCCCCGCGTACCGCGGCGGCAGCCAGCCCGACGACCAGTTGCGGATTCCGTCGACGGGCATCGCGGCGTCGTTTCGCAACACGACATACGCGGGCAAGTCACGATTCTCGGAACCCAGGGCGTAATTGACCCAGGCTCCCAGCGTGGGACGACCGGGTATCGTCAGCCCGCCGTGAATCATCCACAGCGCCTGCTCGTGGTTGTTGTGCTCGGCGAACATCGAGCGGACGACGGCGATGTCGTCGGC
>JAGVKR010000797.1 GCA_020050375.1 Planctomycetales bacterium | reverse complement strand
GGCGTGCCTGGCCGCCAGCACGCGCGGCAAGCTGGAGCTGAACATGACCGAAGAGTCGGGCCAGGAGGACAAGCTCATCGCGCGGATCGTCGACGAAGCGGTCAAGAACGTGTTCGACCAGCATTTGAAGCCGGGCGCCTTCAAGAACGTCGTCGAATACTTCGAAGCGGGCAACGCGATCGAAGTCGGCGACCGTCTCCCGGCGGGGCAATATGCCGACCGGTTGGGGGCCATCCGCGATTTTCCGAAACAGGTCGCACAAGTCGCGGCCGGCCTTGAGCCCGAATTGTCGAAGGGCCCCTTCGCCGCCGACCTCTCGGCGAGCGTCGCCGAGCTGATCCTCGACGGACTGCACTGCCACAACCGGATCAACCGCGTGCGAAAGTCGGGGCAGGCCAAGTACGGATGACGCAAACACCCTAACCTATTGACATATTTTTCGTTGCGGCCTATGATGCTGAGACGATTTTAATCCATCGGCGGAGCGCGCTGATCCGCGACGGTGGTGCGGCCCCCTCGAATGAGCCCCAATGGGTTCATTCACAGGGACTTATGGTTGACCGGCCCCGGCAATATCCAATCAGCGTCTTGCGGTGAAATGGCCATGAACTCTCGCCCGTACTACCGTCCTCCGGACCGGCTCGGCTAACGAGAGTTCTGCGCTTTCCAGTCAATTTCCCGCGCCTCGCTCATCCGCTCCTCGGCTGAGCGATCCCCGAGTCCTTCCTTCCCGATCCTGCTCTACCTCCGTTCGAGAAATCATGCGCCGCCAGGACATCCGCAATATCGCGATCATCGCCCACGTTGACCACGGCAAGACGACGCTTGTCGACTGTCTGCTCAAGCAGAGCGGAATGTTCCGCGAATCGCAGCTCCAGCAGGAGTGCATTCTCGACTCGAACGATCTCGAACGCGAGCGGGGAATCACGATTCTCGCCAAGAACATCGCCCTGGCGTACAAGGGGGTGAAGATCAACATCATCGACACGCCGGGCCACGCCGATTTCGGTGGCGAGGTCGAACGCGTGCTGAAGATGGCCGACGGCGTGCTGCTGCTCGTCGACGCCGCCGAGGGGACCAAGCCGCAAACGCGGTTTGTGCTTCGCAAAGCTCTGGAGTGCAAGCTCAAGCCGCTGGTGGTCATCAACAAGATCGACCGACCCGATGCCCGCCCGAACGAAGCCCTCTCCGAGGCATTCGACCTGTTCGTCGAGCTGGGAGCCGACGACGAAGCGCTCGATTTTCCGTACATCTTCGCCAGCGGTCGCGCGGGTTACGCCACGGCCGACCCGGCTGTTAAAACCGATAACATCTATCCGCTGCTGGACCTGTTGCTGGAGCACGTCCCCGGGCCCGAGGTGAACCCCGACGCTCCCCTGCAAATGATGGTGACGACCCTGGCCTGGTCGGATTACGTCGGGCGAATCGCCACCGGCAGGATCACCAGCGGCAAGATCCGCCAGGGACAGAAGATCGCCCTGCTCAAGGCCGACGGCTCGCAGGTCGGCGGCACTGCCGTCGTAGTCGAAGTCTTCGACAAACTGGGGCGCATTGCGGTCGACGAAGGCACGGCCGGCGACATTGTGGCCCTCACCGGGCTGCCCGAGCCGGAAATCGGTGACACCGTGGCCTGCCCCGAAAATCCGGTGGCGCTCGAGCGGATCAGCGTCGACGAGCCGACGCTCACGATGCAGTTCACGATCAATTCGTCCCCTCTGGCGGGGCGCGAAGGCAAGTTCGTCACCAGCCGACATTTGCGGGCCCGGTTGTACCGCGAGCTCGAATCGAACGTCGCCCTGCGGGTCGAATCGTCTCCCAACAGCGACCACTTTCAGGTTTCGGGACGCGGGCTGCTGCACTTGGGGATTCTGATCGAAACGATGCGCCGCGAGGGATACGAGCTTTCCATCGGAAAGCCGGAAGTCATCCGCAAGAGGATCGACGGCGAGTGGCACGAGCCGTTTGAGATCCTCACGATCGACGTCCCCAATGCCGACGTCGGACCGGCAATGGAAATCTCGGGCGCCCGTCGCGGGAAGATCATCGAGATGAAGGCCGGTGAGACGGGGATGACGCACCTCAGCTTTTCGATCCCCGCCCGCGGTTTGATCGGCATGCGAACGCGATTGCTCAACGCGACGCGCGGCGAAGCGATCATGCACCACCGTTTCGAGGCGTACCGCCCGTGCGAGGGAGAAATCCCCCATCGCGGCAACGGCGTGCTCGTTTCACAGGACAACGGTAAAGCGGTTGGCTTCGCCCTCTGGAAGCTTCAGGAACGGGCGGCGTTGTTCGTCAGCCCGAACGATGAAGTCTATGAAGGGATGATCGTCGGCGAAAACTCGCGCGACACCGACATGGTGGTCAATCCCATTCGCGAGAAGAAGCTCACCAACATTCGCACCACGTCGGCCGACGAGCACATCGTGCTGCAGCCCCCGCGGCAAATGAGCCTGGAACAGGCGCTCGAGTACATCGAAGACGACGAGTACGTCGAAGTCACGCCGAAGGTCATTCGCCTGCGAAAGATCCTGCTCACCGAAAACGCCCGCAAGCGCGGACACCGCGCGAGCAAGCTGGCGACCGGCTGACGAGTTTGCGACGTCGTTTGATCGGCGTGCCGCACGCCGCGCGAGCGGCAGTTGAAGCGCTCGCCATTGAGCCGGTTGCTTTCATCGGGTTCGGAATTGTCCCGACGAAAGATCCCGTCGACGTGACAAATTTCACGCGATCCACCGGTTTCGCGCGCTTTCCGTTTCAACGGGAAGAGGCTGCGCGACCGTTGTTGATGGTTTCGTCCGAATGTGACGAAATACAACGTATGCGGTTCTGAAGCCGCATTTTCACGTTGTCATCCGGGGCGCGGCCGAGCTCCGCTCGAGGAACAACCCCCTACAAACTCCGAGGAATTCGCGATGATTCTGCAAGACTGGCTCGCGCCCATCCAACAGATGATCGAAGAATCCAATCAGGCGATCAAGGAATCGGGCAAGCAGAAGGTCCTCACCGAATGGCGGGCGAAGCTGGAAAAAGCCCCCTACCTTCTCAAGTCGTTTCAAATCGACGAAATCGTGCGCGAAGTGCGAAAGGGGCTCACGAACGTCAGCCTGCAACCCGTGAACGGTTCGCTGGTTCACAATTGAGAGAGCAGCCGGCACGGCCTGGCTCCATCACGACCGGCGGGAAACGATCGAGAATGTTCGTCGTCCTCGAGCGTTCGAGCCGCCCGTCACGCCATGATCTCGTGGACCACGTTCCCCGCCACGTCGGTCAGGCGGAAGGCGCGGCCGGCGTATTGATATGTCAGTTGCTCGTGATGGAGCCCCATCAGGGCCAACAGCGTCGCATGCAGGTCGGTCGTGTGCATCCGTCCTTCGATCGCATGCAGGCCGTATTCGTCGGTCGCGCCGTACGAAAACCCCGGCTTGATTCCCGCTCCCGCCAGCCACATCGGATAGCCGGTGATGTTGTGGTCGCGGCCGTCGGGGCCCTGCGCGGTCGGCATGCGGCCGAACTCGCTCCCGAACAGCACCAGCGTTTCTTCGAGCAGCCCGCGCTGTTCGAGTTCGCTGAGCAAGGCGGCGGTCGGCTGGTCGGTCATCGCGCAGTTGTTGATCAGCCCCTGATGCAGATGGTTGTGATGGTCCCACCCCGACTGGCAGATCTCGACGAATCGCACGCCCGCTTCGCTCAACCGGCGAGCCATCAGGCACTGCCGGGCGAAGCTCCCCGCCGGCCCCGGTTTCACGCCGTACGCTTCGCGGACCGCCTGCGGCTCTTTGGAAATGTCGAGAAGCTCAGGGATCTTGTCCTGCATGCGAAACGCGAGCTCGTACGACTGGATCACTCCGTCGAGCTGGTCGGGCGCGCCGGGCCGGCTCGCCAGCTCGCGGTTCATCGTTTGCACGAGATCGAGCTGCTTCCGCTGCAGCGCCGAAACGGTCTGGGCCTTAAGATTCGGGAGCTGACCGCGGTCGTTGATCCGCGTCCCCTGGAAATGCGCCGGCAGGAATGCGCTGCCGTAATTCACCGCCCCGCCGAAATTCGCCGGCGGATTGACGCTGATGTACCCGGGCAGATCCTGGTTCTCTGTCCCCAGGCCGTACATCAGCCAGGCCCCCATCGACGGGCGCGTCAGTGATGCGATCGCCGTGCCGGTATGAAGCTGGATCACCGCCTGCGGATGCGCCGGCGTGTCGGTGTGGAGACCGCGGATGAAGCACAGCTTGTCGGCGTGCCTGGTCATGTTCGGATAGAGCTCCGAGATCCAGGCGCCGCTTTGACCGTACTGACCGAATTTGAATTTCGAGGCAGTGAGTATCCCGCCGCCCGGGCCGACCTTCCCGCCGTCCTGCTGGAGCTGTGGCTTGTACTCCCAGGTGTCCATCTGGGAGGTGGCCCCTTCCATGAAGAGGAAGATGATCCGCTTCGCCTTGACGGCAAAATGCGGAAGCTTGGGACGCAATGGCGCCAACGAACCCGCTTCGTCACGCGAACCCGCGAGCGACCGCGCGGCATTCTCGCCGAGCAGGCCGGCCAGCGCCAGATAACCGAAACCGGCCCCGGCTGTTTTCAAAGCGTGCCGGCGGGAGACCAAACCGTTCAACTGGGGTGACAACAACCTGGAGTTCCACATCGGCTTGTCCTTCGAACAGATCGAATCGCGTAACTGCTCTCGCCCTACTGCAAATAGCGGAACTCGGCCGAGCCGAGCAGCGCCTGACAAAAACTCGCCCACGCGGCGGTCCGCCGATCTGCCGGCAGCGTCGGTCGTTCGTCCGCAGCCTCTTCACCCGCCACCGGATCGTCGGGATTGGCCGGCTGAGCCGCAGGTTTCTTTTTGGCGGCATTCTTCTTCGCAGCCGGCTTTTTCTTCTCGGCGGCCGCCACTTGAGGTTGTGCCCCGCCCGAAACCGCCGGCTTGGATTCTGTCGTCGCTGCTCCCGTATCAACCTTTGTGCCATCACCAATGGCTACGGCGGCGACTGTCGCCGCATTTTCGGGAGAGCCTGCCGCATCTTCGGTTGGTTGGGAGTCAGCCGCCGCCAGAGCAATCAACTCGCGCAGCGATTCTTCGTAGTCGGCAATGTAACTGATCGCCCGCTCGACCTCGTTCGTGTGCGGACGCCGGCCGAGCGTCAGCCAATAAGCCCATTCCACGCGACCGGCCGCGTCGAGGTCGGGTCTTTCGAGGAGCCGTTCGGCGAGTGCCTGCGACAGGAATCGCACAAACGGATCGTTGAG
>JAGVKR010000278.1 GCA_020050375.1 Planctomycetales bacterium | reverse complement strand
GTCGCGGGTGATGCCGCGGTCGGTTCGACCGTGGATCGCGACCTGATCGGTGGGCCGGGCGATGTCGAAAGCGGTCCGCAGCGCCTCGAACAGCGCTGCCTTACCGGCTCCGCCGGTGTGGATCAACGTGCCGTCGATGTCGAACAAACAAACGTGCATAGAGGAAGCGATTTCTGTCTGGGAAGAGGAATAGGAACAGAATTTCGAATGTCGAAATTCAAATGTCGAAGGAAGCCGGAAATCCAAAATCCGAAAACTCAAAATGAGCCCGCAACAACTCGTCCACCGCCGCGGCTTGCCTCTTCGCGACGGGCCAGGCGGACACAATATTGCGTATCGAACCGGGCGGAACTACATTGGCGCGCGGATGGCAATCTCTACGATTTCATAGCGGGATGAGGAGTATGGCACAAGAGCGGGGAGAGCGGTTGCGGCTGGCGATCGTAGGATGCGGCCAGATCGGTCGGTTTCACGCCGAGCGGATCGTCGCCGACCGTCGCAGTCGGATCGTCGCCCTGTGCGATCCGCAGACAGCGAACGCCGAGCGGCTGCGCGAGGTGTTCGCCCCCGAGGCGCGCGTCGTGAACGACTTGGCGAAGCTCGCAGAAGCGGCGTCGCTCGACGGCGCCGTCGTCTGCACCCCGACGAACCAGCATTTCGACCAGGTGCGGCTCCTGCGCGAAAGTGGCGTTCACGTCTTGTGCGAGAAGCCTCTGGCGGATTCGCGCGAGCGCATCGTGCAATTGATCGCAGAGGCGGAACAGGGGGGGCCGCTGTTGTCGGTGGGATATCAGCGGCGGTACTGGCCGACGTTTCGCACGCTGCGCCGCGAGGTCCGTTCGGGCAAGCATGGCCCGGTCCGGTCGCTCACGACGCACAACGCCGAACGCTGGTTGCAGACGATCGGCGGCACGTGGCGCGATGATCCACGGCTCAATCCGGGGGGGTTCATCGGCGATGCGGGGAGCCACAAGCTCGACATGGTGTTTTTCGCGACCGGTCTCGCTCCACGGGAAGTGTTCGCCCACAGCGGCAATCGGGGAGCCAACGTTCCGATCGTGACGACGATCTCGGCTCGGCTCGAAGGAGATGTGGCGCTCTCGATGAATTTCATCGGTGACGCCCAGCACTTCCGCGAAGACTTTCAAGTGCATTGCGCTGAAGCGGATCTGCTGGTCCGCGACGGAGCCGTGTGGATCGCGCGCGACAACCGGGTCGAAAAAATCACCGATCTCGAACCCGAATCCAACCCCAACGCCGCCTTTGCCGACTGCCTCACGCAGGGGGTCGCCAACGTCGCCCCGGCGTCGATTGCGCTGCCGGTCTGGGACTTCACGCAAGCCGTGCTCGAATCGGCGCGCAGCGGGCGAGTTGTGACGGTTTGAGGTGCGCCACGGCGACGCGAAGAGGCAAGCCCTCGGGTCATCGAGAACTCGGCAATCGCGCCACCGTTGACGCGTCACGATCTACGATCGACTACCTATGATCTACGATTCCTTGACGACCGCCAGCTTGTGAATCGCAGCCCACTCGCTGGCGGTCACTGGCTGAATCGAGAGCCGGCTCCCGCGTTTGAGCAGCATCATTCCCTTGAGGGCCGCCGTGGCTTGCAGTCGATCGCGAGTCAGAGGCTTGGGGAAGATTTTTTCCAAGCGGATGTCGACCATGTACCAGGTCGGCTCGGCCGGATCGCTCGCCGGGTCATAATGCGAGTCTTTCGGGTCGAACGCCGTGTGATCGGGATAACCTTTTTTGACGACGTTTGCCGTCCCCACGATCGCCAAAGGGTCGGTGCTGCTATGATAGAACAGGACGCCGTCTCCGACCTGGATCGTATCGCGTAAGAAGTTACGGGCCTGATAGTTGCGCACGCCGCTCCAGAATGTCGTGCGGCCCGGCGTGCGGGCCAGGTCGTCGATCGAGAAGGAGTCGGGCTCCGATTTGAACAGCCAGAATTGTCGTTCGGATCGCTTGGCCATTTGATTGTTTCGCAGTACACAGCGGTGGAATGCGGGGTTGCGCTGCTCGGGGGCATACCGGGGGTTCAGCCATGATCAGCAACGGGCGCGAGGAACGCAAGGGGCAGCAATCGGCACGAATTGACGGAAACCTTCCGATTTTGTCCGGATCCATCTTGCAGGTCTGCCGGACAGAATTTATCCTTCGCTTCCGATGGCGAAAGTCCTCGGCCTTCAAGTGGAGTTCTCCGCTGCGGCCGCGGCAAAGTTTGTCTCGCGTATTCGCCGACATTTTCGACCCCGGCCATGATGGCCGCCAGAATGGGAGGCTCACGGATGAGCTGTTTGAAACTGCATTGGCCGCAGACACTTTCTCTCTACAGTCCCAGCGAAGCCGAATGGTCTGATGATCCATCGGAGCAGGGCTCGCCCGTGATTTTGTCTTTTCCGCGAAGAGGCAAGGCCGGCGGCGGGAGTCAAAGCGGATTATTGAATCGCGCACGAATGATCTTTGCCAATCGCGAATGCCCGGAATGCGGTCGCGCCGCGGTGGTCCCCGTGGATGCCGAGCCGGCGCTGATGAGTCGCAACAACATGCCGGTCCCCGGCACGAGCCGCCTGGTCGGTTTCGAATGCGACTGCTGCGGCCACGCGTGGAACGTCGGCACGTAGCGGTCTTTGACGAACGCACGATTGAGGCATGGACTTCAGTCCGCACGACGGCCGGGGTGCGCTCTGTGTGATGGGACGCCGGTCGTTTGCGCTGCGCGTCCTCCCGTCACTGGTCCTTCGGGCTGGTTTCTGTCGAACTTTGTCACCTTCGGGAAAGCTCACCCCGCAGGTTTGACATGCCCGCGATAGGCCGGCTACGATCGGGCGGGATTCAGAGTCCTCCCATCCGAGGCTTTGTTCGGACGCCGGGTTTCGGGTGCGCACCCGTCTCGGTCCTGAGTGTGCATTTCTTCCAGCGGCGCTCATCTCATGCTCGCCCAAAAACTTGCCCCGCCACTGGCCGCCGTTGTGTCGCGGCTCGTCGCCACATTGGTCGGGGAGGCCCCGCAAGAGGCTGGCAAGACCGAATTTGCGTACAATGCGCTCGTGTCAGGGACGACCACCGCCTACGAGCTCTGTGTGGCACTCGACCCCATGCGCTCCGTCGGACTCAAACTGACGCCCCTGGGACTTTTCTCCCTCTTACACGCGCCCGGAACCAGGTGAACTTCATGAGCGTTACGACCGAAAACAAGAATCGCGAAAACGAGCCCGATACGTTCGTCGAAACGGCCCTTAAACTCTCCGGCAAGAGCGCCGAAGAGGCTCGCACAACGGGTGCGATTGACCGGGCCGACGAACAGGTCGAGACGCTGTTCGCCCCGAAGCACCAAACGACCGGCAGCCCAATCCATCGCGCGGTCTGGGAAGATCAGCTCCCGGCCGATCTGTTCATCGGCCAGGAGCGACCGGCCGATGCCGGTTCGCGCGACGTGATGCAGAAGTCGCTCGACCTGGTTCGCGAGCGACGGCGAAACAAGACGCTGTACGACGCGCAAGGCAAGATTTCGAAAGAGTCGCTCGAAGCGCTCGCGGCTGCCGGGTACTGGGGCCTCCTCGTCGACAAGCAATACGGGGGACAGGGGGTCTCGTTCCAGTCGTTTGCCCGGTTTCTCACACAGATGGCGACGGCCGACGCGACCGTGTCGGGCCTGGCGTCGGTTCACGGCTGTATCGGGGCAGTCGACCCACTGCGGAGTTTTGGCAGTGAAGAGCAGAAGCAACGGTTTCTGCCGGTGCTCGCCAGCGGCCGACGGATCTCGGCCTTCGCGCTCACCGAACCGTGTGCCGGCTCCGATCTGACGGCGTTGCGAACGCGGGCCGTACTCGATGGCGACGACTATGTTGTCAACGGCGAAAAGCTGTTCATCACCAACGCCGTCCCGGGCCGAACGATCGGCCTGGTCTGCCTGGTCAACGACAGGCCCGCCGTCCTCATCGCCGATCTCCCCGACGAAGAGAACGAGCAATTTCGCATCGTGAAATACGGTCTTTATGCGCTGAAGCGGACGCACAACAACGGAATGGTGTTTACCAATTACCGAGTCCCGAAGGCCAATCTGCTCGTGCCGCCGCGGGGGGACGGCCTGACGATCGCCTATCACGGTCTCAATCACGGGCGGGTCGCGCTCTGTGCCGGCGCGGCCGGCTCGATGCGCGTCATGCTCGCCAGCATGCTTCCCTGGGCCCGGTTTC